>CAMQOJ010000362.1 GCA_947003375.1 uncultured Lachnospiraceae bacterium | reverse complement strand
GTCTCCGAGTGTGTGATCTCTGTATCGTCATTTAAGGTTGCATAGGGATACATCATGATATCGACCTCCGATTCCTGCTATAAAGCCATTGCTTTATTTTACCACAAGCTTGTTTGCATGTCTACAATAGCATAATACCATAGGCATGGAATTCTGTCCATTGTTTGCCGGAAAATATAATCTATAAAATGTCTTAAAAAAGGCCATAAAGGACGGATATCGCATTGTGCGCTTGCGCAGTGGGCAATGCCTGTGTTAGAATAGCCTGTGGGGAAATCCGGCTGTAAAGAAGGCGGCCGGTGGAAAGCGAGGAGGTTATCATGCAATACGATATCATCATTGTGGGAGCGGGGCCTGGAGGGATATTCTCGGCCTATGAGCTGGCCAAGGAAAGGTCGGAACTGAAGATTGCCGTGTTCGAGGCGGGACATGCCCTGGAGGAGCGCCATTGCCCCATCGATGGGGACAGGGTGAAAAGCTGCATCGGCTGCAAATCCTGCTCGATTATGAGCGGCTTCGGCGGCGCCGGGGCTTTCTCCGACGGAAAGTACAATATCACCAACGACTTCGGCGGCACGCTCCATCAATATATCGGAAAGCGGCAGGCCATCGACTTGATGGAGTACGTGGATGCCATCAACATGGAATACGGTGGGGAGGGGACGAAGAAGTACTCTACCGCCGGGACCCAATTCAAGAAGATCTGTATGCAGAACAAGCTGAAGCTCCTGGATGCCTCCGTGCGGCATCTGGGCACGGACATCAATTTCGTGGTGCTGGAGAATCTGTATGCGGCGCTGCGGGAGAAAGTGGAGTTGCATTTCGACACACCGGTTGACAGTATATCGTTGACAGATGGCGGCTACGAAGTGAAGTGCGGGGAAAAGGCTTACAGCTGCAAAAAGTGCATCGTCTCCGTGGGCCGCAGCGGCAGCAAATGGATGGAGAAGATCTGCCGGGAAATGGAGATTCCTACGAAATCCAACCGGGTGGACATCGGCGTGCGGGTGGAGCTGCCGGCGGTAATCTTCTCCCATCTGACGGATGAGCTCTATGAGAGCAAGATTGTATACCGGACGGAGAAGTTCGAGGACAATGTGCGAACCTTCTGCATGAATCCCTACGGGATCGTGGTCAATGAGAATACCAATGGCATCGTCACGGTGAACGGGCACAGCTTCGAGAGCCCCGAGAAGCGCACGGAGAACACCAACTTCGCCCTGCTGGTGGCAAAGCATTTCTCCCAGCCCTTCAAGGACAGCAATGGCTACGGCGAGAGCATCGCAAGGCTCTCCAACATGCTGGGGGGCGGGGTCATCGTACAGCGCTTCGGCGACCTGGTGAGAGGGCGGCGCAGCAATGCCACCCGCATCGAGGAGGGGCTGGTGACGCCTACTTTGGCCGCCACGCCGGGGGATCTGAGCCTGGTGCTGCCCAAGCGCATCCTGGACGGCATCATGGAGATGATCTATGCCTTAGACAAGATTGCGCCGGGCACGGCCAATGACGACACGCTGCTCTACGGCGTGGAGGTGAAGTTCTACAACATGGAGGTGGAGCTGGACGGGAATCTGGAGAGCAGGCACAAGGGGCTGTACATCATCGGCGACGGCAGCGGCGTGACCCACTCCCTGTCCCATGCCTCCGCCAGTGGAGTGTACGTGGCCAGGCGCATCCTGGGGAAGTAGGACTGTAGGAGCGTGAATGAAAAAATATCCCCACAGCAGATTCATGCCGGGCATCTGCTACGGGGATGTTTTTTACGTAAGGTTTAATTGCCGTCTTCCAGCATGTTCTGGAAGATATCTCTAAGCTCCTGTAATTCCATGTTATCCGGCGACTCCTTCAGTGCCCTCTCAATCTGTGCCAATGTCAGCCTGACAAAACCCTGGAATTGCTTATTTGTCATCCCCATACGATTCACCTGCTTTCTGAAACCCTTTTTACAAGTTGCTTTATGCTTTTATTATAACGGCTTTTCCTGGAGGTGTAAAGCTTTTTTAGCCGAATTTCCAACCTGTCAGCTCTGAAGCTCATCGGTGAGCCGCTCGATCTCATCGATGATTCCGCCAATATAATCAATCGTATCCAGCAGCGGCCCGTCCGTGGTGATGTCGATTCCCGCCAGCTTCGCAAGACCCACGGGATCCAAGGTGCTTCCCGCGGCCAGGACTTTTTTCCAGTCCTCCACGGCGGGCGCCCCTTCCGCCTCAATCCGCTTGCAGCTTTCCGTGGCTACGGTAAGCCCCGCGCTGTAGGTGTAGGAGTACAGGCCCATGTAATAATGGGGCTGGCGCATCCAGGTGCGGGCCGCGTCGTCGGAGATCTCCACATCGCTGCCCCAGAACTTCTCCAGGGTCTCCTTCATCAGGCGGTTCAGCACCTCCGCGTTCACGCTGCCTCCAGCGTCCACAATCTTGTACACCTCCCTCTGGTAGGCCGCCTCCATCAAATGAGTGACGAAATTATGATAATAAGTATTCCCGATCATGCAGGACAGCACCCAGCGGCGGAACCTCTTGTCAGGATTGGTCTTCAGCAGGTAATGGGCCATCAGCAGCTCGTTCATGGTGGAGGGGGCCTCCACGAAATAGGTGGACACATTGGTGTCGAAGATGGACTGGGCGCTGTTGCAGGCTCTGAAATGTCCCGCGTGTCCCAGCTCATGGGCCAAAGTGAACACGTCCGCCATGCGATTGTTCCAGGACAGCAGTATGAAGGAATTCTTCCCGTAGGGGCTGGCGCAGAAGCCGCCGGTAGACTTGCCTGCGTTCTGGGCGAAGTCCACCCAGCGCTCCCTATAGGCGGTGCGCACCATCTCCACATACTCCTCCCCCAGAATGGCCAGGCCTTTTTCGATATAATTCTTGGACTCTTCAATCGTGACCTTAGGGTCATATTCCGGGTCTACGGCAATCTTCAGATCCGCGAAGGTCATTTTGTCCAGGCCGTGGATTCTCTGCAGCAGCCTCGCGTACCTGCGCATATGGGGAGAGAGCTTATCCGTGATTAGGTCGATTTGGCGGTGGTACAGCTCCTTTGTCACCTTCTGGCCGAAGAGAAGGCTGTCGAACACGGAATCGAAGCCCCGGAGGGTGGCCATGGTCTTCTCCGTCTGCACCTGGGTATTGTAGGCAGCCGCGGTCACGTTCTCGTACTCCCGTATCTTTTTGGAAAAAGCTGCGAAGGCGGCGCGGCGGATCTCCGTGTCCCGCTCGTACTCATAATCGTCCTCGAAGAGGGAGTAGCCCAGGGGATATTCCTTTCCGCCTGCCTGGAAGGCATCGAACTTCATGTCCGCCAGTTTGGCCATATTGTAGATCTGGTAGGGAGCGTAGAGGCTCTGGGACAGGGCCGCCAGAGCGCGCTCCGCCTCCGGGTGGAGCTGATGGGGCTTGTTCCGCAGCACGTCCTCCAGGTAGTGCCTATTGTCTGTGGCCAGTTCGATGGCTTCCCGCAGGATAGCTTCGTCCTGCTCCGCCAGCTCGCTGTCGATGAAGCTCAAGGCGCTGGAGACCTCCGCGAAGAGGCGGTCTAGCTTCTCGTTGCGCTCCTGGTTGTAGGTATCGTAATAGTCCACGGACACCGCCAGGTAGCAGTAATTGCCCGTGAGGGTCATCAGACGCTCCAGCTCCCGCAGATCGTCCAGGCAGGCGCCTATGGTCCGGGGCGTGTCCAGCTTGCCCTTGTAGTCCGCTGCCATGCGGCTGCTTAAGCCTTTCAGCTTTTCCACATCCGCGTACATTTCTTCTTCTGTGGCGTAGATTGAGGACAGATCCCAGGTAAGCTCTGTGGGGATGTCCCCTCGCGATTTCAGTTCCATGTGCAGTCCCTCCTTGTTTCGTTCCGGAGTGCGCTTTCTCCATGGAAGAAGCGCATTCCAAATATGCTCTTCTTCCAGTTTAGTGGAAAGGAGAGCAAAATGCAAGCCTGTCCAGGGTAAAACCCACAGAAAAAGCCACTGGAAATCAGTGGCTCCTCTTGCCTATATCCTAACCGATGGACACATATCCATTATACCAAAGACGCAATCCTGTGGACCACATCCCGAATCCGCATCCCCTGGCAGTCCACCACCTCATGGGCATATCTCTCATAGAGCGGCACGCGTTCCGCATACAGGCCGGCCAGGGTCTGGCCGGGCATCAGCGTCACCCCCCGGGCATTCAGGTCCCCCAGCCGCTCTGCCACTTCCTCCAGGGGCAGCTTTAAGTAGACCACGGTGCCGATTTCCCGCAGATGCTCCATGGCCCGGGGACCATAGATGACGCTTCCCCCTGTGGCGATGACGCTTCTGCGGGGAGTCAGGGAGGCGTTCACTTCCTCCTCGATTCTCCAGAAACCCTCCACGCCATGCTCCTCTATCAGCTCATGGAGCAGTTTGTCATATCTATCCTGAATCACCAGATCGGAATCTATGAAGCGGTAGCCCAGCCGCTTGGCCAGCACTACGCCCACGGTGCTCTTCCCCGCCCCGGGCATCCCAATCAGCACGATATTGTCCTTCATCCGTTGATTATGGCAATGACTTCAACTTCACAGAGGACATTCTTGGGCAGGGTCTTTACCGCCACGCAGCTCCTGGCAGGCTTCTCTGTGAAATATCTGGCATACACTTCGTTGAACGCGGCGAAATCGCCCATATCCGCCAGGAAGCAGCTTGTCTTGACTACATTCGCGTAATCAGTCCCCGCCTCCGCGAGCAGCGCGCCCACATTCTTCATGACAAGCTCCGCCTGGGCAGTGATATCCCCGCCTTCCACATTGCCTGTGGCGGGATTGATGGGAATCTGGCCTGACGCGAACAGCATGCCGTTCGCGATGATGCCCTGGGAAT
>CAMQOJ010000361.1 GCA_947003375.1 uncultured Lachnospiraceae bacterium | reverse complement strand
AATGACCTTTATTCCATCGAATGCCCCATATTCCACGGAATGACCTTTATTCCATTATATCGTCCCATTCCCCCGAAAAAGTAAGGCTTCCGCCCGCCGAAGCCCCCGCCTGGTACACCGGTGCTTGAATGCCCGAGTAATCAGTGCTTGATGTCCGCGCCAGGACAAGGCAGAGGAAGGAGGCGATGCGGGGGCATCGCTCCCTGACGACAACGCAGTACAGGGGCGGACAGCCAGGGCTGATTGCTCAAGGATTCATGCATCGGGGCACTAAGGCTTCTATGCCTCCAGATATCTCCGCAAAATAGGGACGTCCTCCATCGCAGCTCCCCGGAAGCTTCCGTAAAACCTGTCCGCCTCCTCATTTCTCGCCCGGATCAGATAATACTGGTCCATGCCGTTCCGGCCGCAGTCCTTTTCAAGCTCCGCGAAAAGCATCTGCGCAATCCCTCTGTGCCTGTAAGCCTTCAGCACATAGACCCAGTCCACATACGCCATCCGGTAGCCGTCCTGCATGCAGCCATAGAAATGGTATTCTATGCGTCCGACTACATTCCTGTCTTCCATCGCCAGAATGGATGTGGTCCCTGTGTAAAAAGGATCCGAAACCCTGTTCCTTATCCCCTCTTCATCGACTGTTTCGGCCGTCATCTTTTCAGGCTCTTCCCTCATCGCAGTCCTCAGATACGCGATATACGCTTCCACATTCTCCTGGCCCAAACGTTCAAATGTCATCCTTACCCTCCTCTTTCCATGCCTGCCTCCGCATGTGCGGACATTTTCCCACCGTTCCCGAAACCGGTCACAGAAAAAGCCCGGCGTCCTCCAGCTCCTGCCTGTTCGCCTCCTCGCCGTCCTCCACGCGCCAGATGTTCTCCAGAACCGTCTCCATGAAAAAGAGCCTCCCGATATCCTCCTCCGGATAACCTGTCTGCAGGCCCAACAGCCGGATGACCTCCCGGATATGCTCTCCGTCCGGACATGTATGGTCTGTGTCCAGCTCATTGAGTATGAACCTGGGCAGGTCCATGATCGCCGGGCCAATGACCCCCTTGGGATCGATCATGACATAGCTCCCGTCAGTCCTCGACAGCAGATTGTCGTGGTGCAGATCGCCGTGGAGGAGCACCCTGTCCGGATATTTCCCGAACATCTCCGCGCAGACTTCCCGCGCCCGAACCGCCAGGTCCGCAAGCCCCTCCGCCACAGGATTCTGCCTGCAGTACCCGCAGATCCCCTCCAGCCAGTCCAGATAAGTCCCGCCCTCCTCCGCAGGCAGATGTATCCCGTCAAATACCCTGGAAAATATCCGGATCCGCTTCTCCAGGGACGCTTCCCGGCGCAGCACTGTCCCCGGGATAATGCGCTCCTCCAGAAGAAGCCCGGCGCTCTCCTCATAGGCGTATACTTTACAATTATACGCGCCCGACAGCCCTGCCAGCATATGATGTTCGGATTTCAGCTGCCCGATATTCCGGTCGATTTTCAGGATGACAGGGCCGAACTGCCGGGACTGTGCGGAGAAGACCGCCTTTGTGGGATGCCGGTAAATCTCTTCGAAATGGCTCAGCTCCCATTTTTTTGCCGCATGATCTATCCTGCTCTCCATTCTGTTCTCCCCCTCCCCGTCATTCCATCAGCGATTCCAGGTACACCGCGATTCCGTCCTCATCATTGCTGCCAATCACGAGATCCGCCGCTTCCTTTACCACGTCCAAAGCATTCCCCATGGCGATTCCTCTGCCGCACAGCCGGAGCATCCCCATATCCGCGTAGTCGTCCCCAAAGGCCGTGACTTCCTCCAATCCAATCCCGCAGGCAGCGCATGCTTTCAATATCGCAGCTTCCTTGGTGACTCCTTTTCGGGTGAATTTGTACCAGTATCCATCGGAGAACCGTATGCAGTCACAGTCATCCAGCAGCTCCCGCAGCCTCCGGGCCCGGCTGTCATCGAAAATCTCCACGCACATTTTCAGAGAGCTTTGCCCAAAATCCCGGAAATCCGCATAGATGCTGTCGCCCCAGCTACTGTCCTGCTCTTTCGGATCGGTTCTGTAATTCCAATAGTGGGAATCTACCGTGTCTATGGTTATCTCACAGTCCATGCCGCATATGTTTCTGGCCGCCGCGATCATCTGTCTCGTCCGCTCCGCTGAAAACTCGGCCTTGTATATGTATTCGCCCCCGCGCTTTATCAGGGCGCCGCCGCTGGCAATCAGGATGTCAGGGCGCAGCTCGTCTATGAACGACAGAGCGATTTTCTCTCCCCTGGACGTGGACACGCCTATCATCATACCCTTCTCCCTGCATCTGTCCAGGGCCCGCATCGTCCTCTCCGTTATCCTTTTGTCACTGCGAAGCAATGTGCCGTCCAAGTCGAACAAAAGCAGTCTGCACGTCTCCATTCCATGCTCCTTTCCTCTTACCGCCGATCCGAAGCCTTTCCGTCAAGCCGCCGGCCTCGGCTTTTCTCCGGCATTTTCCGTCACTGTCCTCGATATGCGGCTTCAAACCGCCTTGTATACTGCGTCATTCTGGCATCGTATTCCGGATAGGCGTATCCGAGCCGATCGGCCAGGCGGGAAGCGCTCTGCCGGAAGAGCTCCTGGCATAAAAGCAGCGCCTCCCACACGGCTTCACCGGAATCGTTCCGGTATGTGGAAAGCACCCTCTTCCAGGTTGTGTCCGGCAGGTATTTCGCTATGAATTTATAATTCTTCCCCACGCTGAAATGGAACCCGTAATCCGTCCCCACCTGCCAGGAGAGCATCCGCAGCAGCTCGTCCCGCATGAGCTGCAGATGGTCTATGGCGAAGAGAATCTCATTCCTGCAAAGGCCCTTCACCACATAGGAGGTGAGCATCCAGAACTCATTGCAGCAATCGTCAAAGCTGCGGGCTCCTGGCTTTCTGATCCAGTATTCTTCATCCGTGGGCTCTATGCCCGCAAGGCCTCTTCCGGTCTTGTCCAGCAGCACAGTCCGCAGCTTGTCCTGTTCCAGATATCCGGTAATCTGTGCCTCCTCCAGAATGGTCAGGTCTATCTTGATATCGTCCTCGAAAATCATCAGGTAGGAATATCCCGGCTCCTCCGGCGGAAACAGCTCCATGTCCTCCGGCTTCTGCATCATGACGATCTTCCCGAACCGCGACAGCCACCCGTCGTCGCCTGTCAACTGTCCGGAATCGGTGACGAAATAGGTGACGTCGAAATCCTGGAACGAGTCCCGGGGTATGTTCCGGTTGACCCGGGAACCCTCCATTCCGACCATGCGGATGTTATCGTTCTCTTCGGCAAAACCCAAAATCGCGTCCATGACTTCCTGTGCTGTGCGCATCGACTTTCCTCCCTGTTTTCCCTTTCTGATGCCGGGCCGCTGTGCCGCCCAAGCCGGACAGGCGGCATGTCCCCATTGTCCGCACCTCAGCCTTCCGTCAGGCCGATAGGTTTATTCTTTATTTCCATCGCTAATCAAAAGAATCCGCCCTACACATGTGACTTTATTTTCCTTAACAAAGATGGCGCTTTCATCCTCCATAGCGTAGACAGGCAGATTTTGTTCCATGGAAATCCGCGACAAGGTTTGCAGCAATTCTTGATTTTCCTGCGTGACATGCGCTTTTATCGTAATATCGGCCAATCCCAGCCCCTCATAAGGTACATGGGATTCCCATATGTCCAGGGCGCGTTTGGCCATGTTGCTGGAGCCTGCGCTCACTCCCAAAATAACAGCGGTGCTTTTGCGGATTTCATCCAATATGCCTTTATCACGTATTAATTGAAACTGCCAAACCGCATGGCCGCCCATCAGAAATATGCAGGACGCCTCCCGGATAAGCCGCCTGGCATCAACGGCAGCCGTCCTGTCATCAATCACGCCGTACCGCTTGAAGGGCATATCGCATTCCTCAAACATGGCGTGCATTCCAGCCGAGTCGCTGTCGTTCCTTTCATGATCGGAAGGCCATGCACTTACAAAAACCAGACTATCACGAACAGTCAGTTCTTCCCTGAGCCGTTCGACAATGCCGGCCGGAAAATGACGCGTCGGAAACCCGCTGAAAAATCCTAATAATTGAGCGTTCATCACTATTTCCTCCCAGTGCTCTGTCTAATGCCTGTTCGTAAACTCGTCTAATTTCAGTTTGACATCCTCTTCCTCCAAAAGAAAACTGTCCATTTTCTGATGATATTTATGCCGTTCCAAACCTAATATGTGTTTTTCCACATTTGCGAAACCATACTGCCATGCAAAAGCTTTTAAGAAAAAGGGATAATCCTCTGCATTTCCATAAACACCGATGATGTATAGCTTTTCAACCATATTTTCATATTGCTCTTCATTTTGCATAAAGTAGTCCTGGCTGCGTTCATTCAGAATGAAATATAACGCTGATGGATTACCGCAATACATCGGGATGATAAAAAATATTTTGTCCGCTATAGCAAAACGCTTAAACAGAGAAAATACTCCATCATTGCGATATTTACATTGGCCGGACATACATTCATAGCCACAATCTGCACAAGGGGTAGGCTTCAAATCCCTCATATACAGTATCAAATCATTTTCCGAAGAAATATACTTTGCAATCATATCGCAATTTCCATCTCTTCTTCCGCTGAAGCTGACGATAATATTCAATGCAGCACCTCTTTCAGTCTTTCTATGTGAAATCCGGCATCACGGCACCCTATTCATAAGTTCCTCAAAATTATGTACAACATCCCTTTTAAAAGTCTGCTGAACGCATGGAACAAAATCAACGCCTGTCTGCTTCACTATCACGCCATACATGTCTGATAGAATTGCTTTCATGCAATCTCTTCCATATTTTTATACTGCAGACCGCCAGGATTTACAGT
>CAMQOJ010000360.1 GCA_947003375.1 uncultured Lachnospiraceae bacterium | reverse complement strand
ATACCCCCCCGGGTACGGCCGAGGACTTCTTCACCCTTCTCACCAAGCTGTCCCCGGATTACGATTCCCATAACATCCCTCTGCTCACCTGGAACCATGCCCTGTCCATCATGCAGGATGCCTACAGGGCCGCACCCGACGCGGATTGCAATGTGGTCCTGGTCAGACAGCCCCGGCTGGAGATTCCGGAGCACACCCATACCTTTTTTGAAATCCTCTATATCCTCACCGGCACCAGCGCCCAGTCGGTCAACGGGAATCCGGAGACCTTCCGTGAGGGGGATTTCTGCATCCTTCCGCCCTCCGCCAGGCATCAGCAGACCAGCTTCCCGGAGGGGGTAGCCATCAAGATCATGATCCGCCCCTCCGCCTTCACGGATATCTGCACCGGGCTCCTGAAGGGCCAGGACATGCTGAGCCATTTCCTTCTGGACAGCATCTACAATGAGAACAGCGAGCAGTACCTTGTCTTCCGCACCGGACAGGACGAGGGGATACGGGGGCAGGTGCTGGACATGTTCCAGGAGATGTTCTCCACCGATTCCTACACGGACCGCATCGTCACGGGCATGCTGATGACCCTGCTCACCAAGCTCTCCCGGAACTGGCCGGCCGCCGTGGAATCCGCTCCCGTCAGGAATGTGGACCACGAAATCCTGACCTATCTCCAGGAAAACTATTCCACCATCACCTTAGAGGAGCTGGCAAGACATCTCCACTACACTGTCCCCTACTGCTCCAGATATGTGAAAAAGCTCTTCGGCTGTACCTTCTCCCAACTGCTGAACCAGATACGCTTCCAGAAGGCGCATCTGTTCCTGAAGAACTCCAGCCTGACGGTGAACCAGATCAGCAAGATGCTGGGGTACGAAAATCCGGAGAATTTCATGCGGGCTTTCAAGAAGATACATAAAATGACGCCCTCCCAGTACAGGGAGCTCTACCACAGGAAAACGGGGGAGGAGCGGCCGTCCTGATTCCGCCGTATCCCCGGCGCGCCCGTCGGAACCGGGATTGGCTCACAAATGCACAAAAAACGCCCATGAAGCATTTCTGCCGCATGAGCGTTTCTTTATTTGATGCTATTTGATTCTATTTAGTTCTTTTTGCTGCGATTCCGCATTTCCTTATTCGCTCTCCTCCTGGGATGCCCGCATGGCCCGGAACTTCTCCTCCAGGGATTCCTTCAGCGCGAGCTTCGCCTCTCTGATCTCCATGCCGCCCTGTCCGAAGTAGAGCTTCAGGAAGGTGGTATTGTGGAAGGATGGATTCAGGACGATCTCCTCCGTCCTCCACTCCGTGTCCTCCCCTGTGAGGGAGATGGTCTTCAGAATCTGCTTGTCCTGGGACAATGTGAGCGGCACCTGGGCCAGGCTCCCCTGCCCTGCCACCCTGCAGGTCAGCTCCAGCCTGTAGAAGCCCCGCTCTTTGACGCTCAGTTCAAAGGTGACGCTGTTGCCCTTTCCTGTGGGGATCTCCTCCACCGGCAGGCTGCATCCCGCCGCCTCCACCGGAATCCGCACCAGCTCCCCGAAGCTCTCCATCTCCTGGGCCGCCACCGCTGCCAGCCGCCTGTCCAGCTCGCTCTCCCTGCCCTCCATGCGCTGGTAGGCGGGGGTGGTCAGCAGATAGCGGCAGATATTGGCTGCGCTGCGCAGGTACTCTGCCCTGGTGACGCGTCCCGCTTTCAGGCTCTCCATGGAATTGTCCTTCTGGGAGTTCTCGCCCGCGTTGGCCGTGACCATGAACAGGTCGTTCTGGGCCCGCACCATGGCGGCCACGTTCTCCGTCCTCCCGGACTTGCCCTCGTCGTTGGCCTTGGCCCACCAGTCGGTCATGACGATGCCCGTGTAGCCCCACTGGCCCCGCAATATGGTGGTGAGCATGTCATAATTGGCCGCGGACCAGAAGCCGTTGATGGGATTGTAGGAGGTCATGATGGAGTATGCGCCGCCCTCCTTCACCGCGATCTCAAAGCCCTTCAGGTACAGCTCCCGCAGGGCCCGCTCGGACACCACGGCCTCCACCGTGTGGCGGTTGAATTCCTGGCTGTTGCAGGCGAAGTGCTTGATGGTGCCGGTGACATTGTAGCGGCCCATAGCCCGGAGCTGGGCTGCCGCCATCTTCCCCGTCACAAAGGGGTCTTCGCTGAAATACTCGAAGTTGCGCCCGTTCAGGGGGTTCCTGTGGAGGTTGATGCCGGGGCCCAGCAAGGTGTCTATCTTGTTCTTGCGCAGCTCCAGCGCCTCCCACTCGAACAGCTCCTCGGACAGGGCCTCATTGAAGGTTGCCCCAAGGCATGCGCCGTTCGGCATGGCGAAGGCAATGCTGCCGCAGTCCATGCGGATGCCGCTGGGGCCGTCGGCGCAGCAGGCGATGGGGATGCCGAATGCCTGCAGTCTCTCCGTGACGCCGCCGAAGGCTCCCGCCGTGCCGGCCGTCACCTTGGGAGAGCACATGCCCTCGCCCCGGACCATGCAGGCCAGGTCTTCGTTGGAAAGCTGGGCCAGGAAGTCCTCCATGGACACCTTTCCCGCCTCCACGTCGGACAGGCGATAACCTTTGTCGCCGGTGCAGGCAAAGCACTCTCCGCTCCCTGCCGCAGAGAGACTGTCCCCTGTCCTGCCGGAAGCGTCCGGCTGGCCTGTCCCGGGAGCGCCGCTTCCCTCCACGGCATCGGAAGCGCCTGCGCTGCCCGCCTTTGTCCGGGCCATCTGCGCCAGCCCGTCCGCCCTGCGCTGTCCGGGGTCTACGGTGCGCAGGGGCGCTGCCTCGTAGGTCACCTGGAAGCTGCCGTCAGCACAGACCAGCGGCTTCATGCGCTCGAAGGCCGTCACGGGCGCACAGGCTTCCTCCAGAGATTCTATTACAACAATGTCTTCTATGTTCGCTTTTCCCGCCACAGAGGCGCTGCGCACGTCCGTGCCCACGTAGAACACGTACTCTCCCGCCTCCAGCACCCAGCAGGACTTATGTCCCGTGGCCCCGCTGTCGTCATAGGACGCAAGCGCATGCCCGGGGACGGCGATTTCCAGCGTCTGGCTCTCGCCGGGGGCAAGCTCCCTGGTCTTTGCGAAGCCGCAGAGGCTCCTGGCCGGTTTCCCCAGCGCTCCCTGGGGCGCCTGGCAGTAGACCTGGACCACCTCTTTCCCGGCTGCGGCCCCTGTATTGGTGACTTTGACCCGAAGCCTTACCTGGGCGGCAGCCGTCCCGCATTCCCGGCAGCCCTGCCCCGCTGCCTGACTGCCGCCGCAGAATACGCCAGACGCGCTCCCCTCCTCCATCCAGGCCTCCAGGGCGAAGGTGGTGTAGGAGAGCCCGAAGCCGAAGGGATAGAGCACCTTGTCTCTGGCAAAGGTCTCGAAGTAGCGGTAGCCTATGTAGATGTCCTCCTGGTAGAGGTTCCTCTTCTCATCGCCGTGGTTGCCGGTGGACGGATAGTCCGCTATGTCCCCGGCGATGGTGTCCGTCAGCTTCCCGGAAGGGGATACCGCGCCGGACAGCACGTCCAGCACGCCGTTGCCGCCCTCCTGGCCTCCCTGCCATACGTACAGCACAGACGAAGGCCGGTAGCGCTCCACCCATTTCATGTCTATGATATTGCCTACGTTGAGGAGCACCACCGTGCGCCGGAAGGCCCCGCAGACTAAGCGCAGCATGTCCTCCTCGTCCGCTGTCAGCAAATAGCTCCCCGCCTCCGCCTTGTTGTCCTGATCCTCCCCGGCAGTCCTGGCGATAATTATGACAGCCGTGTCGGATTCCTCGGCCGCCTCCTGCACCAGCTCCCCGGTGAGGGGCATCTCTTTCTGGAACCAGGGCTCTCCGGCCCAGCCCGCGCCTGCGTCAAAGGGATTCTCCTTCAGCCATTCCCGGTAGGTGGCGGCAAGCTTCTCGTTCAGCACGAAGCTGCTCTCTTCCAGCGCCTCCCGGATGCCCGTCACATAGCTGGTGTTCACCATGCCGCCGGAGCCTGTGCCGCTCTTATAATAGTTGAACTGCCCTCTGCCGAACAGGGCGATCCGCTCTCCCTCTCTCAGGGGAAGCACGCCGCCCTCGTTGCGCAGCATGACAGTCCCTTCCGCCACCACGGCCCTGGCCGTCCGGGCGTACTGTTTGATGTCAAATGTGTCGTGTCCCATTTTCTGCTCCTTTCCTGGGTATCTGTTTATTTTGGAATTCATACTCACAAGCGAGGAAATCTGCCGCGAAGTCCCCTGCAGCTTTCGCTCGTGAGTCGGGATGCAATGAAGAAGAGCTTTCACCAATGCAGCCGGTACTTTCCGGTTGCGCTCTGAAAGTCCCAGCGCAGATAATACCTGCTTTTGGGGTCTGGTTCTATTTTCCCTGTGGGGGACGTCGGCGTCAGCTTCAGCAGCTGCCGCTTTTTCCTGTCCAGCAGAGTCACCTCCACGGTTCCTTTCGACAGTTGGGCTTCAAGGGTAAACTCATAGGAAATCACATCTGCCCTGTAGGCATTTTTGCCTGGACGTAATACGAACACAACGGCAGATTTCAAAAATCCCCTTTTCATTATATACCATCCAGGCCTGCCGCGCAATTGCGGCAGATGTACTTATTTCGGCCTGATCTATCATTTCTTATCTTTTTTTCGTTTACACCACAGGGCGGCCCTCTGCGTTGGCAGCAGACTTCCCACTGCGGGCCCGGGCACAGGCAGACGTGATGCCGCTGTCAGGCATCCGAAGCGCTCAGTTCAGAGTGAAATACGCATAAAGCACATAGTTATCGTAATCTCCCGCCCCCCGGAAGTCCGTGACGCCTTTCCGGATCCGGTACTCCCCCGGCGCCAGCTCCCCGTACAGCCATTCCCAGTTCAACTCCCGCCTTGTGGTGCCGTCCGGGGAAAT
>CAMQOJ010000359.1 GCA_947003375.1 uncultured Lachnospiraceae bacterium | reverse complement strand
CTGGAAATCGACATTCCCAAGGGCTCCAGAGGGCAGGAAGCGGTGGATGTGACTTACACCTACGACATCAATTCCCTTCTGGAGGTGGAGGTTACGGTGGTGTCCACAGGGGAGTGCCGTAAGATGATCATCAAGGGCCAGGACAATCAGATGACAGAGGAAGAAGTCAAAAAGCGCATGGAAGAGCTTGCTTACCTGAAGATTCAGCCCCGGGACTACGAGGAGAACCGGCTGGTGCTGACCAGGGCGGAGCGGATGTACGAGGAGACCCTGGGGGAGCGCAGGCGCATGCTGGACCGGTACATCACGGCCTTCGAGGCTGCGCTGAAAGGCGGAGACCACGATGAAATCATGGAGACCAGGGAGGCGCTGAACCAGGCGCTGGAGGAGGAAGACGATGAGTGAGCGCCGGGGAGGGAGCGTGAGAGTCGCCCTGATACCCAGAACGGCGGAGCATGTGAGGATTTACTGGAAGAGGATCCAGGATGAGGAAATCAGGAAGCGGATTCCCCTGCAGAGCCTTTCTCTGGAGGAGACGCTTGCGCAGTTTGAAGCCTCCCGGCGCCCCGGTGCAGGGAGCTTCGGCATGGGCATCGAAGCGGACGGCGTCTACGTGGGGGACATATGGTGCTATGGAATCCATGGGGAAGACGAGAAGACGGCCATGCTCAGCTTCCTGATATTTGAGAAAAGCCTCTGGGGAAAGGGCGCTGGCAGCGAGGCGGCGAGGCTCTTCTGCCGGGAGGTCCTTTCCCGATATGGAATCCGCAGGCTGGGGGCCTTTACCTATGCGGAGAACATCGGCTCCCTGAAGGCTCTGGAAAAAGCGGGCTTTCTGGAAAAGGAGCGTTTCCTGGAGGAGGGGAAGCTTTCGGTCTATCTGGAGTGGCAGAAGCCCTCTGCCGATACGCGGTAAGAACGCCGGGGTGCCCCCCTGCCCCTGGATTCGTAAGCCTGTTGACAGCCCTGCGCGGCGCTGCCGACAGGCGTTTTCGGATTCTAAAGCTTATGGAACTCCGGATTGCGCTTTTCGAACACGCAGTAGTAGCGGAAGCCGCATTCCCTCAGGACTTCCGCGGCCCGGTCAAAGGAATCCCCGATATGCCCTGTGTCATGGGAATCGGAGCCGACGGTGACGATTTCGCCGCCCAGCTCCCGGTAGCGCTTCAGCACGCCCATGCAGGGATGGAGGTCGCGCATTCCCTTCTTGATTCCGCCGGTGTTCAGTTCGATGCCCTTGCCTTTGTCCAGGAGCTCATTCAGAATCTCGTCAAAGATATCACGGTAGGCCAAATAGGAATATCCCTCGTCTTTTTCCGGCGCATACCTTACCGCGTAGTCAAGGTGCCCATACACGTCGAAGTTGGAGAATTTCCGGATGTTTTCCAGTGTGGATTCGAAATATTCCCTCAGGGCTTCCTCTTTGCTCCTGCCCTGGAAGAAATCGGGATAGTAGACATCCTTGCCGTGGCAGATATGGGAGGAGCCGATGATGAAGTCGAACTCATAGGACTTGGCGTAGACCGCGTTCTTCCGCAGCGTCTCCGGCTGCAGCCCCAGCTCCACCCCGAAGAGCAGGCGTATCTTCCCGGCGTATTTCTCCTTCAGCCGGGCCAGGTCATAGAGGTAGGGGTCGGTGTCCAGCAGGAAGATCTTCCCGTCCAGCCCCTCCCGGTCAGGGTAGTCGAAATCCTGGTGTTCCGTGAAGCACATGGTCTCCAGTCCCAGTGCGATCCCCCGCAGCACCATCTCCTCCATGGGGGTGTGGGAATCGCCGGAGAAGGAGGAGTGCAGGTGGCAGTCTGCTGTGATTGACATAGTTTGCTCCTTTCGGTTGTAAGCTTCTGTAGGTTACGGGCAGAGATTCTCAAAAACAGGGGGGAGAGGCCGCACCGCGCATCGGATGTCCGGAGGACCGGCGGCCCATGCGGGCGAAGCATCTGATTCCCTGGACACTTGAGTCTGCCTTTTGCGGACATTATATCATATTTTGCCCTGTTGAGTATCCTAATTCTAAACAATCTGTAAAATTTCCGAAATTATGGCAATTATTTTTCATTTACATCTTGAATTCTCCTTCAAGATTGGGTAAAATATCCTTGTTGATAAAAGTTTGACAATCCGGCATGTCCCGCAAAAATCGGACAAGGGTTGTCGAAACACATAAAAATATTAGGAGGGAACTAAAATGGCAGTAAGAGTAGCAATCAATGGTTTTGGCCGTATTGGCCGTCTGGCATTCAGGCAGATGTTCGATGCTGAAGGGTATGAGGTAGTTGCTATCAACGATCTGACCAGCCCCAAGATGCTGGCTCACCTGTTGAAGTATGACTCTTCTCAGGGCAAGTACAAATATGCCGATTCCGTAGTGGCAGGCGAGGACAATATCACCGTAAACGGCAAGACCATCACTATCTACAAGGAAGCAGACGCTAAGAACCTTCCCTGGGGCGAGCTGAAGGTTGACGTGGTTCTGGAGTGCACAGGCTTCTACACCTCCAAGGAGAAGGCCAGCGCCCATGTTACCGCTGGTGCCCGTAAGGTTGTTATCTCTGCTCCCGCAGGAAACGATCTTCCTACCATCGTTTACAATGTAAACCATGACACCCTGAAGGCAGAGGATACTGTTATCTCCGCAGCTTCCTGCACCACCAACTGCCTGGCTCCCATGGCGAAGGCTCTCAATGACTTCGCTGCTATCCAGAGCGGTATCATGACCACTGTTCACGCTTACACAGGCGACCAGATGATTCTTGACGGACCTCAGAGGAAGGGCGATTTGAGAAGGAGCCGCGCAGGCGCCTGCAACATCGTTCCCAACTCCACCGGCGCTGCCAAGGCTATCGGCCTTGTCATCCCTGAGCTGAACGGCAAGCTGATCGGCTCCGCACAGCGCGTGCCCACCCCTACAGGCTCCACCACCATCCTGGTAGCAGTCGTTAAGGGCGAGGTCACCAAGGAAGGCATCAATGCCGCTATGAAGGCTGCCGCTACCGAGTCCTTCGCTTACAATGAGGATGAGATCGTATCCTCCGACGTAATCGGAAGCACCTACGGCTCCATCTTCGATGCGACCCAGACCATGGTTTCCAAGATGGAAGACGGCAATTCCCTGGTACAGGTTGTTTCCTGGTATGACAATGAGAACAGCTACACCTCTCAGATGGTTCGCACCATTAAGTATTTCAGCGAGCTGGGCTAAGTGTGAGAAGAAGTTCTAAGGCCGCATAGTACGCGGCCTAAGAACTTCTAGGCTCGCTAGCGAACAAGTTCGCTTTGCAAGCCAATCTCACACAGAAGAATGCCCAAGCGAATTCCATTCGCTTTATGCATGGGCATTCTTCCAGGTTTGCACCAGGTTATTTGTGGGAAGTGTATGAATGTAGCGACCTATAAGGGGTCCGGTCTGAGGGACCGGGCCTCTTTTTACGACAATTAAAATGGAGGTTTTGTAAAATGGGCTTGAATAAGAAATCCGTTGATGACATCAACGCAAAGGGAAAGAGAGTTCTGGTCAGGTGCGACTTTAACGTACCCCTGAAGAACGGCGAGATCACGGACGAGACACGTATCGTGGCGGCGCTGCCCACGATCAAGAAGCTGATTGACGATGGCGGCAAGGTAATCCTCTGCTCCCATCTGGGCAAGGTGAAGGAAGGCCCCAACGAGAAGGAATCCCTGGCGCCTGTGGCCAAGAGGCTGTCCGAGAAGCTGGGCAAGGAAGTGGTGTTCGTAGCCGACTACAATGTCACCGGCGAAGCAGCCACCAAGGCTGTGGAGGCTATGCAGGAGGGCGATGTGGTGCTGCTCCAGAATACCCGTTTCCGTGGCAAGGAAGAGACCAAGAACGGCGAGGAGTTCAGCAAGGAGCTGGCTGACCTGGCTGATTTGTACGTATGCGATGCCTTCGGTTCCTCCCACAGGGCCCATGCCTCTGTTGAGGGCGTCACCAAGTGCATCACCGCAAAGGGCGGCGAGAATGCGGTTGGATACCTGATGCAGAAGGAAATCAACTTCCTGGGCAATGCGGTGGAGAACCCCGTAAGGCCTTTCGTGGCTATCCTGGGCGGCGCGAAGGTTGCCGACAAGCTGAACGTCATCTCCAACCTTCTGGAGAAGTGCGACACCCTGATCATCGGCGGCGGCATGGCTTACACCTTCTTAAAGGCAAAGGGCTATGAAATCGGCAATTCCCTGGTGGACAATGAGAAGATTGACTACTGCAAGGAAATGATGGAGAAGGCCGAGAAGCTGGGCAAGAAGCTGCTGCTTCCTGTGGACTCCGTCACAGTTGCAGGCTTCCCGAATCCCATCGATGCCCCTGTGGAAGTACAGAACTATGATGTGGAGAACATGCCTGCGGACAGAGAGGGCTGCGATATCGGGCCTAAGACCGCTGCCATGTACGCAGAGGCTGTGAAGAGCGCTAAGACCGTGGTATGGAACGGGCCTATGGGCGTATTCGAGAATCCTACCCTGGCGGCAGGCACCATCGCCGTGGCCAAGTCCTTGGCTGAGACAGATGCTACCACCATCATCGGCGGCGGCGATTCCGCGGCAGCCGTGAACCAGCTGGGCTTCGGCGACAAGATGAGCCACATCTCCACCGGCGGCGGCGCATCCCTGGAGTTCCTGGAGGGCAAAGTCCTTCCCGGCGTTGCAGCAGCGGATGATAAATAAGAGAAGCGGCTAGTTCCCAGTGTGCAAGGCTCGCAACGCCGTGCGTTGCAGCGGCGGATGATAAATAAGAGAAGCGGCGCATTCCCAGAGTGAAAGCTCGCAACGCCGTGCGTTGCGGCAGCAGATGATAAAGCCTGAAGGAAATCTAAGCCAGCGAAGTATGCTGACTAAGATTTCCAAGTCAGGCTTGGTA
>CAMQOJ010000358.1 GCA_947003375.1 uncultured Lachnospiraceae bacterium | reverse complement strand
CTATCGGCGGGTCGGGCTGCTGGGCCAGGCCACGGGGCAGGAAGCCGTGGGAAAGCTGGCGGGAGAATTCCGGGCCGGTTATCTCCCTGTGGGGAACCTTGACCTGATCGGGATAGCCATGGAGCATTTCCGGAGCCAGACGGGATACGAGGGGGAGACAGTCTATTTCCTGGAAGAGAAGACGAAACAGTGGTATACCTATACCAACGCAAGGCCCGTGTTCTATGACGAATCCAAAAAGAAGGGGGCCTGGAGGAACCGGCAGGCAGGCGCTCCCTGGGGACTGAACATTTCCTTCGAGAATCTTCTGAAGGTCAGGATACACCTGAACGGGGCCAAATGCGACAGCCGGAACCGCCTGTCCTCCAGCCAG
Source organism: uncultured Lachnospiraceae bacterium (assembly GCA_947003375.1). GTDB lineage: Bacteria > Bacillota > Clostridia > Lachnospirales > Lachnospiraceae > Acetatifactor. The sequence goes on along the minus strand of CAMQOJ010000358.1, from coordinate 4,515 downwards.
GAGACCAAAGGGGAGGTCACTGGGGAGGCAGGGCTGCACGTATCCGATATAACGAAGTGGTATTATCAGGATTTCGGCGCCCTGTTCCGGGAGCAGATCTGGAAGCAGCAGAGGACATGGCTTGCGGAAGAGGGAGAGCCGGACAGCCCGGGCGATACCAGACAGGAGGACGCCGGGGGAAAGGGCGTGGAGCCCCTGTTCGTCCAGCCAAAGAGCTGCGCCAGGGCGGAATTCTCCCAGACAGAGCAGCGGCTGACCCTGCCCCTTTATGACGCGGCGGGCCGGGAGCTTCTGGTGGAGGTGGCCTATTCCAAGGAGGAGGCGGGCACGATTCGATACCTGGAGCGGATTTCCGGGAAGAAGCCGCCCTGCTTCCTGGGAAAGGTCTATCTGCGGGCCGGGAGGCTTCGGATGTATCCGGTGGATCTGCTGGAAATCGAGGCTCCCGACGGAGAGGCAGTGCCGGGAGGCGGGATGCCTACAGAAGGCGGAAGCACCCCGGCAGAAGCGACAGCCACAGAGCACAGAAGTGCTGGAGAAAACGAAAGCGCCGTAGCAGAACAGACAGCATCCGGAACTGCGGAAAGCAAAGAAAGCACCGCCGCCATATCCACAGACCACAAGCCCAAATTCCTGGTCATGGAGGACATGGCCGCTGAGATCCTCTCCCTGATGGCGGACCTGTGCCAGAGCGGCTTTTCCACCGTCCATGACAGCACGCTTAAAGGCCTGCAGAAATCCGCGGCCCTGACAGCCCAGTACGGCATGGAGTACCTCTCGGGGCTTCTGGCCGGCCTGGAGGAAAATCTGGCGGCGAACCGCCACCGGATTGCGCAGGAGAACGGGCCCCTGGCAGGAATCTATACGGAAATAAGCGAATATCTATACTTAATGGAACAAAAAAACGAATATTCCCGAGGAGAGGATTATTACGGGGAATAACATTGAAACATTGATGCCCACCCAAACCATTTGCCAGCATAAATGCATAACCAGCGAGCGCTTCCGCAACAGACAGCAGCAAACCGATAAAGGAATGCGCTCACAAGCACAGAAAAAGGAGGAACCAAACCAATGATCAACCCACAAAATCAAAGAGCCGCTAAAATAGTGGAACTGCTGGAGCAGACCAACCTGTTCACGGCGGATGAAATCGCCCTGGCGGAGGACTACCTCTCCGGGGCGGCGGGGGAGGAGGCGCTGGAGAAGCTGGCGTTTCGCGACCTCACCGCCGCGCCTGTGGAAGTTGCGTCGAAGCTGCGGTCCATGGGCATCGACCTGATCAACAAGGGGCGGGACCAGGAGGCGGAGCGCCTGGCCCATATCCTGTTCGCCGTAGGCCAGTCCACCTGCAGCGAGATGATGCCCTGGAACGGATACTACAATTACGACAAGAACCGCATCCTCCTGCCGCAGACTTCCATGCAGGCGGCAGTCTATGCGGCCCAGATCGGCAACAATGAGCATATGATCAACCGCTATACCATCCAGAACCTGATAAAGCTGGCAGCCGACCAGCCTGACGCCATCCGCGAAGCCATATCGTATCAGAAAAGCAAAACGGAGAACGGCAAGATCATCCTCCTGATGACCTATTTCCGGATGAAGTACCCCAATGTAAGGCTGACGGAAGGGGAGGCTGCCGACAGGCAGGGCGGGCTCCTGGCCGGTATGAACAGGCTCCTGGGCCGCGGGGGAAGCCAGGAGGAGAAGGCGGTGCAGATCGATTCCGGGGACATGGCCCTTCTGTGGGAGTACGGGGAAATCCTGGCCAACAGCCTGCACAGCCTCTACGGGAACCAGATGGCGAAGCTGGATATGGACGAGATTAAAAATGCGGTATACCGTGATAAAGTAGACGACAGGATACTGAAAAAGGCCAGGGCGAACCTGACGGTGAACCGGTTCATCCTGCGCATCCTGGGCGGCACGGCCTTCGTCAACTACGCCCAGTCCCCCATGCTGGAAAACGTGCTGAAGATATGTCTTGCGGCGGATACGGCCAACATGCTGGACATCATGGACAATATAGACCTGCGGGGGGATTTGAATGAAAGGGGCGGCGCATTCGACGAGACATTCTCCATGGACAAAAAGAAGTTCATCGCCTGGGCCGCCGCCAAGGGAAAGGCCAAAATCCTGAAAAGCCAGTTCCAACGCAACAGGGAGATTTTCCTGGAGTGCATGAAGTCGGCGGATTTCGACACCTTCAACCGGATGAACGACATCGTGAAAAAGATGGATCCCAATCTGTACCAGGAGCGGAAGGGAACGGACAAGTCCAGGCAGCAGTCCAGGCTCATCGACGCCCTGGTGAAGATCGTGGACACCCAGGCAGCCGCCGCGGTGCGGGATTACCTGGAGAACGGCAGCGGGATTTCCGCGCTCTACCCCTATGAGGACAGGCTGCAGAGCGGCACCAGCTACCGCTGGGGCGGCAGCCACTGGAACATCCTCCAGGCCTATCAGAACACCTACGGCTATGACGCGCTGAGCGACCGCTGCGAGGCCTTCCTGATGCTGTACAGAGGATATGTCAACGCAAACAGCCTGCGGGGCGGGAACGGACAGGGTGGCAATGAAGTCAGCGGCGACAGGGTGAAGCGCCTCTTCGCCGCGGTGGACAGGGCGGGCCTGAGCCTGGGCAGACAGCTCAACGGCTATGCGGACGCCTATGACTCCCTCTACATGGACAGATGGAAGGACGAGCTGAAGAACGCCGCCAGAGAGATTTTCCAGGGATACCTGGCAGACAGGCGGGAAGAGGCCGTAACCGGTTTCCGGGAGGCCGCCAGCACAGGAAGATGCCTGGGCCTTACCGTCCTGGGACAGCATCCGGGGCAGTACAGAGAGGAAATCCTGGGCTTCTCCCAGGACAGCTCCAAAGCCGTCAGAGAAGAACTTCTGGAAATCGTCTATCGGTGCAATGACTGGGAGGCGGATATGCTGAGGCTCCTGTCCTCCAAAAAGGCAGCGGAGCGTGAGATCGCCATCCGCGTCCTGACCAGATGGGACAGCGGGAAATACGCCCCCGTCCTGAAGGAAAGCCTGGAAAAGGAGAAGAACGGCAAGGTGCGCACCCTGCTGGAGACAGCCCTCCATGTCAGCGGCGCCGATGAAAACCAGGGCGGAAAGGCCCTGACCCGGGAGGATCTGGTGAAAGACCTCCACAAGGGCGGCAAGAAGCGCTCCCTGGCCTGGGCCTACGAGACGCCTTTCTCCAAAGTACATAAAAAGGACGGGGAGGAGGCCGGCGAGGAGTACCTCCAGGCCCTGTTCTTAAGCTATGCCTCCATGTCCCCCTGCGGCGTGAGCCCTACGGCCGCCACCCTGGCCCAGGATCTGGACCGGCGTGAGCTCGCCGTCTATGTGGGAGAGCTCTTCGACAAATGGATGGAGGCCGGGGCAGAGTCCAAGAAGCGCTGGGTGCTCTACGCGGCGTCCATCCACGGCGGCGCGGACATGGTGAAGAAGCTCCACCACCAGATACAGGAGTGGCCCAATGCGGCCAGAGGGGCCATCGCCTCGGAGGCGGTGCAGGCCCTGGCCTTAAGCCCCGAGCCCCAGGCGCTTCTGATTGTTGACGGAATATCGCGTAAATTTAAATTCAAACAGGTGAAGGCAGCGGCGGGGAAGGCCCTGGAGTTCGCGGCGGCGCAGCTGGGCATCACCACGGAGGAGCTGGCGGACAGGATCGTGCCGGATCTGGGCTTTAACGAAAATATGGAGCGGGTGTTCGACTACGGCGGGCGGAAGTTCACCGTCACCATCACCACTGCCCTGGAGATAGAGGTCTTCGACGAGAGCGGCAAGAAGCTGAAGAACCTCCCCGCCCCGGGCAAGCGGGACGACGAAGAGAAAGCGCCCGCGGCCTACGAGGAATTCAAGCAGATGAAGAAGCAGATGAAGGCCACGGTGAGCAGCCAGAAGATGCGCCTGGAGATGGCCCTGTCCACCGGCAGGCAGTGGACCGTGGAGGCCTGGCGGAACCTGTTCGTGAAGAACCCCGTGATGCACCAGTTCGCCACCGGGCTGATCTGGGGCATCTACGAAGACGGAAAACTGGTAAATACTTTCCGCTACATGGAGGACGGCTCCTTCAACACGGAGGACGAGGACGAGTTCGAGCTGCCGGAGGGGCAGACGGATGCCGGACAGCAGACTGGAGGCCTGCAGGACGCAGTCGGGAGCAGGGAGGAAGCGGACGATAAGGCGGCCGCATCCGGCGGCAAATCCGGGGAAAGCGCCGTTCCTGTGCCCATGGTAGGGATCGTGCACCCCATCGAGCTGTCGGAGGACTCCCGCAGCGCCTGGAAGGAGCAGCTTGAGGACTATGAGATCCTCCAGCCCATCGAGCAGCTCGACAGGCCGGTGTACTACCGGACAGAGGAGGAGGGGGAGTCAAAGAGCCTGGAGCGCTTCGGCGGCTGCATCGTGAACGACCTGTCCCTGGGAGGCAAGCTCCTGGCCCTTGGCTGGTACCGGGGCTCCGTCCAGGACGCAGGGGGCTTCTAC
>CAMQOJ010000357.1 GCA_947003375.1 uncultured Lachnospiraceae bacterium | reverse complement strand
TGTCATACCAGGTTCAATCAATCCCGAACATATCAAAGAAAATACAGAAATATTTGATTTCTGCCGTTATCGGCTCTTTTTTGCCGCCAGGCTATTCCGTCCTCATTTTCTCATAGATTCCCCCAACTCTTTCCCGGGAACTGCCATGCAGATACTCGTGCCAGAATCGAAAGGAAACAATTACATTGGCAGCCTCCATATGCTTCACTAAATCCCCGGATTCTATCCTTTCTCCCGTAAGCGCAAGCCTCTCCTGGCAGTATATTTCTGCCGCCTTGCGCGGTTCTATGCCTGTTCCGTCCGCCCCCAGGCGGCTCACAAAAAAACTGATATCACCGGAAGCGTCTCCGGCCCCCACGCCCTGCCAGTCGCAGACTACAATGTCACCGTTTTCCCTGCGCAGCAGATTTTCCCAGTGAAAATCCCCATGGGTCAGGACCTGGGGCTCTTCGTGATGCCAGCCGATCAATTCATTGATATCTGCCGCCGTATCTGCCAGTATCCTTTCATCGAAGGCCCCAGGGTGCTCTGCCAGCACGGAACGCCACCCCGCCAGGCAGCTTTCGATCTGCTCCCTGGCAAGGTATTCCGGCGGTCTCTGTTCCTGCCGCAAAAAGGCCGGGATGTCCTGGGTATGAATCATGGCCAACGTCCCCATGATTTTCCGCAGAAGCCTGTCGTCTGCTTCGGCTCTGGAAAGCTCCTGATATCTCTTCATGAGGATGAAGATTTCATCGTCAGTGGCCTGCACTTCCAAAACCTTTGGCAGGAAGGATGGTGCCCCTCCTGTCTGCTGTCCCCAAAAACGGTAGAAATATGCTTCGTTGCAGTAAAGCGGGAATGCTCCGGCATCCGGCAGATTTGCCTTCCGTATATGTTTCAGGACATACTTTTCTTCTATCTCCCAGATTTCCGCGCCGCTTCTCCCATTCCCAATCGGCCGATTGTCATGGTTCGCAAGATATCCCTCCATATTCATCATGCTTCTGCCCCCTTATACGTCTTCTGCCAATGTTCCACAACTCCCTCATTTATCTCCGGCTGGCATACCGGAAACCAGTGGCGCTTCGGGCGATGGCAAACACCCCGCTCCTCCTGCTATATTGCAGCAGACGCTATAAAACCTGCTTCCTATATCATCTGCATATCACCCGCATATCCGCAGCATCTCCCGCGCAAGCTGGCAGTTCTCCTCCTCCAGGGCAAGCGACTGCTCCAGCAGGGCAATCTGTTCCCTGCGCAGCCCCGATGTGGACGCGCCGGATGCCTTTACGGTATTGTACGCAATTTCGCACGCAGAAGAACGGCTCGCCCTGCTCCGGAACGCCGCTGCTGCGTCGGCGATGGCCTGACAGTTCTCCGCCATCTTTTCCAGCCGCTCCCGGCCCGTTTCCGGAACCAGGGAAAGGTTCTCCCGCAGCCAGTCTGCCGCCGCGCGCCTGGAGTCCGCCAGTGTCCCCAGCATGTTGTCGTTTACGCTCAGGCGTCTTTGGACATTCTCCCTGTCGTGTTCCAGCCGGAAGTCCTCCTCCCTGGAAAGCCCCTTTATCCATGCCCTGTAGGCATCCTTTCCCTGATGATAGCCCCGGCTCTCCTCCGCCTCAAAAGAACCGATCAGCGCGGCCAGAGAGGCTTTCAGGATATCCATGGGAGATTTCCGCTCCCCCTTTTCCCCGAAATGGGCGATGAGGAAAGGCCAGAAATCGCTGTAAAGGTATCCCCCATTCTCTTCAAAGACCATCCGATAGTCTGACCGGGCCTGACGCTGCGCATCGCTGTCTGACTGCCCCTGACGCTTCCTCTGTGCCCCGCCATCCGGCTCCGGCTGTCCCCCTGCTGCCTGCGCCCTTCCATCCGCAGGTTTCCATCCGGCCTGTGATTGCAGGGCATCGAGGATTTCTTCATCGAAATAAGTGCGGCACAGAAAGCGGTTCCCGTTGTCGGTATATCCCGTGATGATCCCCCACTCGGGAGCCACGCGCAGGTTGATGGCCAGCACCGGCCTGCCCTTTCGGATATCCTCCATGATGGCCTGGCGCTCCGCCTTCCTCTCCTGCTTTTCCAGCCTCTCCACCATGCGGAAATCGTAGCCGATGGCGCTGTACAGGGGCCCGGCGTAATCGTAGGCCACAAGGGCGTCCGTACAGCTATAGTCCCAGGCATCGGTGAAACAGGTGCGATAACAGGCCCCGCTCATTCCCATGATCTGCTCATAGGTGTAAGGCTCCCCCATATAGGCGAGGGCCGCCTGGAGCGCGCCCGCCCAGGGGCTTTCCAGGCCCTCTGTCCCCTTCTTCCAGGACAGAGGCTTCACATTTTCCAGTATGCATTTCGAATCATCCCGCAGCAGGAGCCTCGTGCCATGGTTCCCGTAATAGACGGTCTTGTTCTCCGGGCAGCTCAGGACATGGATTCCCTCCCCGTTCAGGTAGATCAGTGTCAGATATTCCGTGTCGTCGCTTGCGGTGCTGCTGGGGAAGCTCTCATGGTTCACCGGTATCCTGTCCCATTTGAAATACGCATAGTGTTCTATCTTCTGCATGGCGGAGGCGTATTCCCTCCCGTTCCCATAGTAAGCGCCCACGATCCGGAAGTTTTCCTCCGGCTCAAAGCCCGCGCTCTTCCTGTCCAGGGTCAGGTTCTCGTTCTGCAGTGCGTAGGAAAAGCCCACGCCCTCCGGCGTCTGGAACTTGACGGCCAGGACTTTCAGGCGGTCGCTTTCCAGGGAGGCGCCGGTGAAAGTCTGGTTCACATAGATGTCCAGCACATTGTCCTGCACCAGGTTGTCCAGGAAGCTGGTCACGGGCACTTCCGTCTCTCCGTCCGTGTACACTGCCTCCAGGATGAAAAGCTCCCTGGGGCATAGCAGGCTGTCAATGCTGCAGTCCAACGCCTCCGCCAGGGCCGGAAGGATGGCCGTCTCCGGCAGGCATTTCGCGTTCTCCCATTTGGATACGGCCTGGGGGCTGACCTGCAGCCGCTCCGCCAGAGCCTCTCCTGTGTATCCCCGCTCCCTGCGCAGGGATGCGATCCTTCTTGCGATTTTTTCCAAATCCATCATAGTGTTTTACCTCCAATCTGTTTTCAGCGCTGTGAGTTTGTAATAGAATCCATAATAGGTTTCTATTATCTAAGTGCTATTGTAGGCAAAGTCACCGGGATTTACCAGGTATGTCAGGTGAGGCGGATGCGGAAAATATCAACCTGGAGTTGAAAGGATTGGCCGATGCAAGCCCGTACCCTGCGCCAGCTTCCAATGGAACGAAACCCTCTTTTGGATGAAATACCACGAAATTTCAGGTATCCGCCCTCCTTCCCAGCCGCACCTCGCAGTCCTTACGGTAGAAGGAGACCCCATAGCATCCGATTTTCCGATACCCTTCTGTCCGCAGCTCGTCCATATATCTTTTGTCATAAATCTGCTTCAGCGCCTTCTCCGCGTCGGCTTCCAAATCATCGATGGAGGCGGAGACCTTCAGCTCCAGCACAAAGGCCCTGCCCCGCAGGGACGGGCTACGCACCATGATATCCGACCGCCCATTACCAGATTCTCTGTTGGACTTCACCAGATAGTCCTGGCTCTGGCTTAAGATTCCGGCCAGGAACCCGTGGTAGAAGTTCTCTACACTGTCATAGAAGCTGATGGTGGAGAAGAGCTGAACATTCAGAATCTCCATCATCTTCTCCGCGTCCCCTTCCTCCATGGCCCGGTACAAATCCCGAAAGTCCTGCTTCGCTATCCTATTCCGGAACCATCCCAGTATCGTGTTCTGGTAGATTGTCTTCACTTCTGTGTTCGGGATGCAGACCCGCAGGAAAGACAGCGGGTCGCGGAAATACTCACTTTTTTTCGTCAAATATCCTGTGAAATACAGAAAATTCCACAGATTCTCCCCGCTGGCATGCATGTCCTCATAGGTGACTTCCTCGTGCACCTGGATGTCCAGTGTCCCGCCGTTCAGGAGCGTCTCAATCTGTCCCTTCGTCTCCCGGTCGGCTCTGGCAATCATGTCCTTGATGATGTCGTTAGAGCTGGTGTTGATCCAGTAGGGACGCGGGAAAGCGTCCACATCCGAATATAAATCATACAGGAACTTTATGACGCTCCATGGATTGTAAACTTGCGTATCTCCAAAGGTATACCCGTCATACCATTCTTTCATGGTCGGGAAACGGTTTTCCGCTCCATAATAAGCCATGCTCTGCAGCACCTCAGATTCGGTGAATCCGAAGTGCTCGCTATATTTTTTATCCAGAACGGAGATAATGTTCAGATGGTTCAGTCCCGTAAAAATGCTCTCCTTCGAAATTCTAAGACAGCCTGTAATCACAGCGAACCGCAGATTGTCGTTTGTCTTCAGACCGGACTCGAACAGGGAGCGGACGAAATCCACCATCTCCCCATAAAATCCCCTGAAATACGCATTCTCCAGCGGCACATCGTATTCGTCGATCAGAATGACCGTATTATTACCTGTGGCCTGGTGCAAGCACTTGCTCAGGAACTTCAACGCACCGGAATATTCATCCTGCCCCGCCTCTCTCCCGGCGATTTCCCGAAACTTACGCTTATCCTCCTCGTCCAGAGCCCCGCTCTCCAACACGTAACGATGGCGCTTGAACTCCTCCGCGATCTCCTCTTTCAGCTTCGCATAGGCGGATTGGAACGTGGCCTGCTTGGCCGATTTCAGGGTCAGGTTGATGACTGGATATGTCCCCATCTCACCCGTATACCCCTCCCCGGCCTCCATGATCTTCAGGCCCTGGAAAAGCGCCTTGTTCCGGGCGTTCTTTTCCACATCCCCGGTATCTTCAAAGAAGTACCGGAGCATGCTCAGGTTCAGCGTCTTGCCGAAGCGCCTGGGGCGGGTGAACAGGTTCACTTCCCCCTTTAAGTCCAGCAATTCTTTTATCAACATAG
>CAMQOJ010000356.1 GCA_947003375.1 uncultured Lachnospiraceae bacterium | reverse complement strand
AATATTTTCCTTTTTGTGAAAATAAAGTAAAAAACTCTAAAATCATTCCTCTTTTTGTTAATCATATACTATGGGAATGAAATTTGCAAGTAAATATTGGTTGCAATATACAACCAATTAATATAAAAACAGAACCAACATGCTATATTTTAGCTGTGCATGTGGTTGTATAATCGAGATATCTCCATTGCACTACAATATTGAAGAAGAGGGAAATAGATTATGGGAACGAAGAATATAATCATTGACACGGATATCGGACCCGACTGTGACGATGTGGGAGCATTGGCCATGCTGAATATCTATGCCAATCAGGGCTTATGCCGTATCCTTGGAGTATCGCACTGTACATCGAATCCCTATGGAGCGGGGACCATAGATGTCATCAACCGCTACTATGGGCGGCCGGATGTAGCGATAGGCACTTATTATGGGGAGGGATTCCTGACAGACGAAATCTGTATGAGGTACAACCGCTTCATCACGACGCATTTCCCCAACCGCTACCAGTCAGAGCAGCCGCAGGAAGCAGTGGGCATGTACCGCAGCATTCTGGCGGCGCAGCCGGACGGGAGCGTGGAAGTCATCGGCATAGGCCCCATGAACAATCTATCTAATCTGCTGAATTCAGGAGCCGATCGATTTTCGGATTTGGATGGCAGAGAGTTGGTGAGGAGGAAGGTGTCAAGGCTGACGATGATGGCCGGAGCTTTCCGATGTTCCTCCAAGGCGGTGGCAGACAGGGCGGAACGGATCGGCAATGGCAAAATAGAGGATATGGCGGAATTCAATGTGGCCTGCGATATCCCGGCGGCGCAGAACGTGGCCGCAAACTGGCCGACGCCCAAAGCTTACCTTGGCTTTGAGGCAGGGCTGATCATGACAGGCAAAAGCCTTATGGTCCTGGCACCGGAGAACCATCCTGTGCGTTTGGCCTATAAGCTGCATGGACTTTCCGAGAGCGGGGAGCGCTATAGCTGGGATTTGCTGACGGTGGAATACGCGGTGGTGGAGGGCTGCCGCCATTTCAGGGAATCGTCCCGGGGATATGTGCGGTTCGACGACATGGGCAGAACGATATGGAGACTGGATGAAGGGGGAACGGATTGCTTTTTGGAGCTTGCCCTGGCGGAGGAACGTATCATAGAGGACATCAATGCCCTGCTTATCACACCGCCCCGACAGACATGCCGGATGGCGGCTGCACAGTGAAGACAAGGATATTGCAGATGGGGCAAAGGCTCAACTGTTTTATCAATAGACTGCTGACAGACATAGCATATAAGCGAAGGAGGAAGAAGGATGAAGAGGAAGGTTTTGGGTAATCTTGTGGCAATCGTGCTTGTGGCCGGAATTCTGGCCGGATGCGGCGGCAGCCCTGCTCCTGAGAGCAGTGCTGAGGGCAGTTCCGGGGGAACGGAGGGCACGCAGGACACCGGGGAGAGCGAGGAGAGCACGGCGGAAGATGCGACAGACCTCTCGGGGCTTTCGTTCGGGCCCTACGGGTGGCCGGTGGCTGCGGATTTGGATTACAGCCAGCCGTACAATAAGAGATTCGACGGTATGGAATTTACGAGGATTGTCAATACAGGAGCCGCTGAGCTGCCTGAGGGGATGGATGTGGATAATAATTCGTTCACCTGGCTCTTCGAATCCGTGACCGGCATGAAGCCGAAGGCAATGTGGGAGGCCAGCGGAGACGCCTATTCCCAGAAGCAGAACCAGGCAATCGCCAGCGGAGAGATTCCGGATTTGATGAAAGTCGGCATGACCCAATATTATATGTTGGTGAAATCGGGCCTGGTTGCCGATTTGACAGATGAACTGCGCAGCGGCAACCATCCCACCATACAGAGCATGTATGAAGCCGGTGGCGGTGCGGCCCTTGATATCCTGGAAGTGGATGGCCGGATATACGGAATACCACAGGTGAATGCACAGTTTGACGGTTCTCCGCTGATCTGGATCCGCAAGGACTGGATGGAGAAGCTGAATCTGGAGGCCCCAAAGAGTCTGGCGGATTTGGAGATGATTGCCAAGGCTTTCATGGAAGAGGATCCTGACGGAAACGGACAGAAGGATACTTACGGCATTCCCATCCGGACAAGCTTCAACGCATCCTATGGCGGGGACGGCAATGTATGCGACATCTTCCTGAATGTAGGGGGAGCCGCACCCGGAATCTGGCAGAAAGAAGAGGACGGCTCTGTGATTTACGGCTCTCTGATGGATGGGGCGAAGGAGGCGCTGACCCTCCTGAACAGTTGGTATGAGCAGGGGATCATTCCCGCAGACTTTGCTACCTGGGATGGGGATGCTCTGAATCAGGCGCTTGGAGACGATAAGGCGGGCATAGTGTTCTCGCCCTGGTGGGGAACGTGGAGCGCCATGAACAACAATATCAATCTGAACAACAGTTCGGAGTGGGCCGCTTATATGCTTCCGGAGGAGGAAGGCGGGGAAATTCGTTCCGCAGCGGGTAATCCGGTGACAAGCATATTCGTGGTGCGCAAGGATTTCGAAGATCCGTCTGCCTTTGTATACGCATATGATATGTGGTGTTCCGCAGGCCATATCCCGAACTATGAAGGATATGTGGAGGTCAACAATGCCTATAACATCATGAATGAGAGCGTTCCGGGGAATGCCTATATGCTGCCCATTGAGACGATTTTAAATAAGGTGGTCGGCACTGGTGAAATGACCGAGGAGAGCCAGGTAAAGGAATACTGCAAGAGTGAAGCGGGCGTTGCGCTGGACTGGGTCGTGGAAGGTGCTTTCAAGGGAAAGGCGGTATATGATGCCCTGCAGGCGGGCGGGAATGCCAGGGAGGCTGTCTTTGAGGGCATAGACGCCACCACCACTTACCAGCAGTACATGCAATGGTGGGAGGGGCCCAGCGCCCTGGTAAGCGGAGATCCCATACCTGTTACCACAGTATTCCAGGGCAGTACCGAAGGCATGGAGCTGTATGGCAGTTTTCTGGGGACGCTGGAGAATGAGGCATATGTAAATATGATTATGGGCAATACGGACGGCATGTCTATCTCAGACTATTTCGATGCGTTTGTGGAATCTTATCTGGAGCAGGGAGGCGAAGCCATTACGGCAGAGGTTCAGGAAATCATTGGCGGATGACGAAGGGGCCATTGCCTGACCGGTGGGGTTGACCGGATGCCGAGCCATGGAGAGCTGTGGCCCGGCATCCCCTTGCTTTCTATTGTGTGTCTCAGGGTAATCAGGAGGAAAAATGGATAAAAAACGCAAAAAGCTTAGAATATCGGACAAGCTGCACTATTGGCTCATGGTCCTGCCCGCAGTGGTTCTGGTATTCCTGTTCAATACAAGGACCTGGCCGGGCATTCTGGCGGCCTTTCAGGATTTTATCCCGGTCAGGGGATGGTATGGCTCCAAATGGGTGGGGCTCCGCAATTTCAGGATTTTCTTCATGCAGCCCAACTGCTGGCAGATCATCCAGAACACATTGGTGATGGCTATTGGCAAGATTGTGGGAGTCCAGTTCCTTGCGATTGTTTTCGCTCTGATGATAAATGAAGTGCGGAATTCCAAGCTGAAAAGGTTCATACAGACATTCACCTATCTGCCGCATTTCATATCCTGGGTCATATTTGCCACGATTCTGCGGTCGATTCTGGGAACGGACGGGCTGATGAACCAGATACTGACGAACCTCGGCAGAGAGAGCTATTCCTTCCTGGGCACACCGTCCATCTTCCAGCCCCTGATGATTGTCACGGAGATGCTGAAGGAATCCGGCTGGAGAGCCACCATCTCTTTGTCGGCATTGACAGGCATCGACCCGGGGCTCTATGAGGCGGCGGAGATAGACGGGGCTACCAGGTGGAGGCAGACTGTCCATGTGACACTACCCGGCATCCGGTACATCATCGTGCTGAATGGAGTGTTGAGCCTGGGAGGCATCTTGAACGGCGGCTTTGACCAGATTTTCAATATGTACAATACGCTTGTCATGTCCACGGCGGACATCATTGACACCTGGGTGTACCGTCAAGGAATCCTTTCCCTGAACTATGGCGTGGGTACGGCAGTGGGCCTGTTCAAGAGCGCGATAGCCATGGTACTGACAGTATTTGCCTACTGGGCGGCTGACAGATTTGCCGATTACAAGATTTTCTGAGGAAGGAGGGGTATTCGGAATATGAAGAAGAAAATGACGGTAAGCCATATTATTATAGTAGTCGTGCTGATATTGATGGCGCTGATATGCCTGTATCCCATGTGGTATACCCTTATCTGCTCCGTCAGCGACAGGGCTTATGTGGAAGGCGGCAGGGTCTGGCTGGTGCCGAAGGGCCTGAATCTGGCTTCCTACAGGCGGATTCTGAAAGATGATACCTTCTTTGCCTCTTTCTTCGTCTCTGTGAAGCGGGTAACCGTGGGATGTACATTGAACCTGCTGCTCCTGGTGCTGACAGCGTATCCCCTGTGCCTTCCCCAGAGGCGGTTCCCGGCGGGGAAATATCTGAAATGGTTCTTCATGGCGAACATGCTCTTTTCCGGCGGGATGATTCCGGCCTATGTGCTGATGCGGCAGTATGGTCTGTTCGATTCCTTCTGGTCCATGATACTGCCCGGCGCGGTGCCCCTCTGGAACATGATTCTGATGATTAATTTTTTCCGCAATGTCCCTTATGAGCTGAACGAGTCTGCTACAATCGACGGGGCCAATCCCTGGCAGACGCTGTTCCGGATTTATGTGCCATTGAGCGTTCCGTCCCTGGCATGCCTGCTGCTGTTCCAGTTCGTGGGGCACTGGAACTCCTATTTTGACGGCCTGATCTACATCAACGACACTGCCAAACAGCCCCTACAGACTTATATCTACCAGCTCTCGGTGCGAATCGAATTCTCCACCATGCGGACGGACGAGATACTGACTCTGCTGCAGACCTCGGACA
>CAMQOJ010000355.1 GCA_947003375.1 uncultured Lachnospiraceae bacterium | reverse complement strand
TTCTTATATATGATTTATTTCTTGAAAAGGCCTTTCAGCGCATCCACGGAATCTGAAATCTTGTCGCCGGTGAGCTTCGCCTTCACGCCCTTGACCACCTGTTCGATGACATCATCCGGCAAATCCACGCCCAAAACGCTCTCCAGTGCCTTTACCGGGTCTTTCTGGAACTGTTCCTGAAGCTTTTTGTCCTTTGTGATCTTCTCCACCGCTTTTGTGATCTGTTCTTTTACGTCCATTTTCATTTCCTCGCTTTTTTGTTTATGGGTTTATGGATTTTGGATTCCCTCTACCACCATTATATATGCTTGCGGCCGGATTGTAAAGGAAAAGGTGAAAAATGCACGCATCCCTCCGGGCAGACAGCCGCGCATTTCCCACAACGGATGCACTCCGGGGAACGGGAGATCTCCTCCGGGGCCAAATCCACCGGACAGGCCCTCTGGCACGCCTTGCAGGAAGTGCAGCGCTCCCTCTCCCAGCGCACCTGCACCAGGCTGAAACGGTTGAACCACCCGTAGATGGCCCCCAAAGGGCAGAGATACTGGCAGAACGGACGATATACCTTCACCGACAGCAGCAAAAGAATCAGCAATATGCCCAGCTTCCAGAAAAAGAGCCCTCCTGCCTGGCCGCGCAACGCCTCATTGGAAGCCATCAGGGGCAGGGCGCCGAACAGGGTGCCGGAGGGGCATAGGTACTTGCAGAAAGCCGGCACCTTGGCGAAGCCGCCGAACAGGAACAGGGAGCCCATGCCCACCAGGCAGACCAACACCACATATTTGCCGTATTTCAGGATATGGTGGAACGGCAGTCTCTTCCTTTTGCGCAGCACAGGAATTTTGTGCAGGAGATCCTGCACCAGCCCAAAGGGGCACAGCCATCCGCAGATGAACCGCCCGAAGATGCTGCCGAAGACGAAGAAAAAGCCCAACATGGCGAAAGGAACCTGGAACCCCCGCCTGTTCAGCAGGGCCTGCAGCGCCCCCAACGGGCAGGAGGCCACCGCCCCGGGGCAGGAATAGCAGTTCAGCCCCGGAACACATGCGTACTTCAGCTTCCCCTGATAGATTTTGCCATGCAGGTAGCCATAGGTATATCCATTCGTAAAAATGGTAAAAATTATTTGGACAATCGTTCTAATCCGTCTCATCATCCTATCCTATCCCGATACATTCCATACAGATCATCACAGCCTTCTGCCAAATCGCGGAAAGCTCTCCCCGCGCAGCGCCGATGCCGAAAAACACCGCGCCGGCCAACAGGCCAAAGATCCATCCATGACCGCCACGCTTCTCCCGGCCCCTGCCCACGGCCTCTGTATGCATGCCGCTCCCACGGCCCTGCCTGCCCTTATCCATGCCTTCTCCTTCCGCTTCTGCTGCCTGGCCACGGCCCTCTGCCTAATCCAGAGCCCTCCGGCATTCCCGGTTCCTGTAGCCCTCTCCGCCTTTATAGGTCTTCCAGCAGCCCGTCTATCAGCTTCCTCCAGCTGTCCTTGTCCCTGGCCCCCACTACCGTGTCCAGCACCTTACCCTCCCCATCGATGAAAAAGGTGGTTGGCACGGCTGTCACATCTGTCAGGAGGGCGTTATACAGCGAGACATTGACCAACAGATGGGGATAGTCCGCCCCTGTCATCTCTATCAGGCTCTTCGCCTCTTCCACTGCCCTCTCGACCTTTTCGGCGTCCATTCCCTTCGTGGCCTCCGGCACGTCGCTGATGACACCAATCAGCTGGAAGTCGCCCGCTTCGTATTCCCCGGCCAGCTCTCCCAGTTCCGGCATCTCGATGAGGCAGGGATTACAGTAAGTGGCCCACACATTGATCATGGTAAGCCTGGATTGGCCGAAGATATCGGAGGTGACCGCATTCCCCTCTATATCCTGTCCCTCAAAGGCCACAGCGTCCTCCTGGGCCCCTTCCTCCGAGACCTGTGGCCCGGGCTCCTGGTCTTTCGCCTGATAGGAGCTGCCATCAGGGCTCTCCCCTCCACCAGCCCGATCCCCTCCGTTTCCGGCACAGCCGCTTAGAACTCCTGCCAGGAAAAATGCGGAGAGCATACAGGCCGCATATTTGTTTTTTGGTATGGTTTTCTTTTTTTTGTAAATCATATCTCACCTCAAGCAAAATTTCTCAGAGAGCCACAGAGAAGGAACCTCACGGCGAACCCTGTCGTCACAAGTTTCATTATAGCCCGAAAGCCGCTTTAAGTCAATGCGCCGATGGCCAGCAGATTATCCTTTCCTATCCCGCGACAGCCCTTCCTGTAGTATAGCATGGGGCGCTGCATTTGAGAACCTTAAATTTCTTTACCTGGGAAAATACGGGCATGGCCTGACGACAATCGCGCTGGAGATGGAATGGGGCAGCGCGGCTGGCATCCTAGTCGTTCTGGAAATCCAGACAGAATGCAGATTGTTGGCGAAAGCTGGCAGAGATTTTCCCCGGGCAACGGGCAATACTATTCCTGAAGCCATAGAGCCTGCGACACAGATTCATAGATTATAGAACAGAAAGGAATGGTCATATATTTATGGAAGATAAATCAAACGACACGAAATTTACCGCCGCTCTGGCAAAGAACACCCTGGACGAGATTCCTCAGCCCAAATCCGATGCCAGGGAAATCGTGGGCCTCGTAAAGCACAGCGGCAGGATTGACGGCTATCAGCTCTCCGACGGCTCCACCGTCAGCAAGGAGGAGGGCGTGCAGATGGCGAAATCCGGCCATATCAAGGGCGTGGGCGTGGCCCACAGGGGCGACACGGAATACCTGAAATCGGTTCCCGACAGCTCCGAGGGCAACAATCTGGGGAGCCTGCCCTCCGTCTCGGGCTGATTGGGCTGCCGCTGTCCCGGAATCATGTAACCAGCGCCCCTGACCTGACCGCCAGGCTTCCGATCAGCCCCACCGTGTGGAACAGCAGCACATTCGCCACCGCCGGCTCCAGAATCTGCCCCATGCTCTCCGGGGCATGCACACGCAAAGTACCAGATTCGGCGCGGCGGTTAATGGGAAAATGGAAAATCTCTTTTTACAGCCCGCACTCCAACTGGCAGTCGTAAGGCTCCTCTTCCACATGCCCCTGGTGGTACACTTCCGCCTCCACGCAGCCCATGGCCCTGTAGAAGGCCTGGCTCTCCACGGCGGAGTGGGCGGAGATGTAGAGCTTGCGCCCGCCGCTGTTCCTGGCCCAGTCCTTCGCCGCCAGGAACAGCGCCCGGCCCACTCCCTGCCCCCGCATGTCCTGGGACACATGGATGCTGGACAGATCCAGATAGCCCTGCTCTCCACCGAACAGCGCCGCCTCCACCGAGGCAAAGCCCTTCAAGGCGCCGTCCCGGAAGGCAGCGTACACGAAGCCGCCAGTGGCCAGGGTATTTTGCAGGCATGCCACCAGCTTCCGGTAATCCTCCTCCGTCCAGTCGTCCACGAAGGGATCGTCCCTTATGACCCACTCCCCGTCTACCCGCCTCCAGCATTTTCCTACCTCCTGGCGGCGGATGAACTGCCCGAACAGTTCCCGGCAGATTTCCTTTTCTTCCAGTCTGCGATATTCTATCATAACTGCTCTTTTCCTTTCTCCGCAAATCGTGCGGCTCCTTTCCTCTCCCGGCTCATTTCACTGCCCGAATCATGGGCGTATGGCTGTCGCTGGAATACCCCAGGCATTCCACGCTGGCGAAGCCTGCCTCCTGCAGAAGGCCCATCTCATGCTCTAATGTCAGGGGCGTGTCGAAATGGACGAACACATCCGCCCCGATTCCGCTCTTCTCCCGCCTGCGGGCGCATTCCGCGAAAAGGTATGCCTCCATCTCCTCGGACTCCGCTATGTAATCCGCCTCCAGGTAACAGCCGCCGGGCCTCAGGGCCTGATACAGCTTCCGGAATAAGACTATTTTGTCTTCTACTTTGAAGTGGTGCAGTGTCTCAAAGGATACCGCCGCATCGAAGCAGCTTTCCCCGAAGGGCACCTGAAAATAGTCCCCCTGGATCAATCGGATGTCCCTGTCCCTGTGCTTGGCTTTAAGGCGCTCCAGCATAGCAGGCTCCAGGTCGATGCCCGTGACACTGATGTCCGGGCGGAGCCGGAATATCTCGTCCAGCTCCAGCCCGGTGCCGCAGCCTATGTCCAGAAGGTTTCGCGCCTCCCCGGGAATCAGCCGGGCCATCCACTGATAGCTGTCCCGCCAGACAGCCATGTGCTCCTCGTATCCGCTGACGCGCCTCGCAAAGAAGCTCCCCATCTCCTCCAGAGGCTCCTCTGCGGTGTCGGCCAGCCATTTTTTAATTTCTTCAAATTCGCTCATTTTTCCTCATCTTCCTCTTTCAAAAGTCTGTCCATGGATGCCGTGGCTTTCGGAATCCCTGTTTTCCGGGATGGGGCATCCGCCCAGCTCCAGCACGATCCGACTCCCCACGTAATCCTGCGGCAGCTCCAGCTTTCCTTCCTTTACAAGCTGCCTGACCTTGCTCCGGGAAATCTGGCAGATTTCCGCCACTGCCTTGTCCGTCCTGATTTTCAGGCCCCAGGGGTTATGGATTGTCAGCAGGCTGCTTCCCATCCGGTCCTGCCGGAGAGCGTCCTGCCGCCCCTGGCCTATCCGGCCCTCTGGATTTTCCTGGCTCTGTGGACGTTCCCGGCTCTCCGGGTTCTCCTGCACCTCCATCGGCAGGATTTCATAGGCCACATGCTCCCTATCTATCTCGGCCCTGTTCTTTGCGAAGATTCCTTTGTCCATGCCGTACCGCAGAGCCGTCTCCCCATCGTTTTCCAGGAAGCGGCGGTACTCCTCCCCGGGGATGTCCTCCGGCTTCACCCTGTCGTAGATAGCCAGGTTGTAGGTGTGCCCACAGCTCCCGCACCGGTAGATCAGCCAGACATCGATACGCTGTCTCTTATACACATCTCCGAGCCCACGAGACAGATGAGGATCTCGTA
>CAMQOJ010000354.1 GCA_947003375.1 uncultured Lachnospiraceae bacterium | reverse complement strand
CTGATTCGTTTTTGGTTCCTGCCGCCGGCTTGTCCCACAGCGGCAAAATTCAATTGTAGCGCTTTTCGGCTTACAGGGCGTACAATAGAAAAAACTGTCTTGTACAATAGAAAGCAAAAAAGCTTTCTATTGTCTAGTATTATAAGCCTATCCATCGCACAAGTCAACAAGTAAATGTTGGATTGTGTCGTTTTTGTTTTATTTTTGTGGTTTCTGACAAAGGCCATTCACCCCACAAAGCTTCGCAGGTAGACCACATTCCCGTCCGGGTCGCGGAAGCTCATGTTGACCGCTCCCCAGGGGCGCGCCACGGGCGGCTCTATGATTTCGGCTCCCAGCTCCACGACCCTTAAGTATTCCTTTTCGACATCATCCACGGTGAATGCCAGACATATGTTCTGGTTCTGATTGTTCTTCTCCGAACCGTCGTCATATATGGTCAGCATGGTCTCCTCCCCGATCAGGGTCTGGTGCACCGGGTCATCGCTTCCGTTGTGGATGTCCAGAAGCTTCTTATAAAAGTCTGCCAGCCTCACCACATCGTTGGTGAGCAGGCTCACCTCGCCTATCCTCATACGGCTCCTCCTCTCTTTCTGCGGACGCATTCCCTCATTTGTGTCTTTCCCCGGCAGCCTTCGGAATCTTTCCTGCGGTTTCAGGCCAGCCTCTGTCAACGGTTTCACTCCCTGTATGCCAGGAGGACTTTCTTTATCCGCTCCAGATCCAGAGCCTCCTCTTCCGGGTCGTAGGTATAGTTTTCCGGC
This sequence comes from uncultured Lachnospiraceae bacterium, assembly GCA_947003375.1. Taxonomy (GTDB): domain Bacteria; phylum Bacillota; class Clostridia; order Lachnospirales; family Lachnospiraceae; genus Acetatifactor. The sequence goes on along the minus strand of CAMQOJ010000354.1, from coordinate 4,207 downwards.
ACGGTCCCGAACAGTTCGACGCGGGCCATCTCGCTCTCCGGAAGCTCTCCCAGGGAATGGACTTCGGCATAGTAGACCCTGCCGTTATTTTTTCCTGTACCGTCTTCCCACAGCTGTTCATAATCCCACAGCGGCGTCAGTGTGCAGTCCCTGATGCCGGACTCCTCGTACAGCTCCCGCCTGGCCGCCTGCATGGGGCTCTCCCCCGCTTCCACATGCCCGCCCGGATGCTCGAAGCTTCCGCGGCGCTTATGGAAACAGTAGACCCATTTTCCCTGGTAATTCGCAAAGATGACTACGAAACTGATGTCGGACAGCCATCCTGCGGGAAAGTTGGTTTTTAACATGTTGTCTCCTCCCAAATGAAACAGCTCCGTCTACAAGTTCACTCTCTCAATCATGCAGCCATGCTCTTTGCTGTCCCGGTCATAATTCACCCCTACCAGCAGGACTTCGCCGGAATACCCTTCCAGGGCCTGTGTGTAGCGCCTGTCCTTTATCTGCCGGATTGCCGCGGGGGCGGACTTGTCGTACTTTAGCTCTATCACCATGGCGGGCTTGCCGCAGGATGGCAGGGGCAGGAACGCCACATCGGCAAAGCCCCGGCCCGTGGGGAGCTCGCGGATCATCCGGTAGTCCTTCCTGGCGCTGTAATAGGCCAGGCTGATGGCCGCTCCCAGGAAATTCTCGTCCTTGTAGGTCAGTATGGATGCCACTTCTGTATGGGCCCTGTCCAGCCCCTCCGCCACCCTACCCGCATCGCCGCTCAGCGTATCCTCCAGCAGGCGCTGTGACGCTTTCAGCACGTTCATGACTTCCGTCCAGCCGCCTATGCTCATGGCGTTCTCAAATTCCTCTATGATTTCCCTGTTCGGGATAAAGGCTTCCTTTTCCTCGGAGTCGTAGCCCAGATATCCCAGGTGAATCAATAGGGTCAGCACATCGTCCTTTGTCTTAAAGGTGCACATGTCGTTCTGGAAGCTGCGGGTGTTCACCTTGACCCGGACTCCGCCCAGCATCCGGACGATATCGGAGCGCAGCCCATCGAAATCCATGTCCATATAGACTTTCAGGGCATCGTAGGTCTCCGTGGACGTCCAATAGTTTGAAAATCTGCGGCGGAGCATCGCTTCCACCACGGATTTGGGATTGTATACATGCTTAAATTCCGTCAATTGATAGCCATCGTACCAGTTTCCGGTCTCCGCGTAATCCATGGAGAAGCGTTCGCAGAGTCCCCGCACCTCCTTGTCCGTGAAGCCGGTATATTCCTCGAAAAAGCTCTGATCCGTCATGGAATATTCCCAGAACATGTTCAAAGCGGAATGCTGCCCGTATTTTTTTACAGGGAGAATGCCTGTCATATAGGCAAGCGCTACATAGGGCTGATCCTTCAGGAGATTGCGCAGGAAATCCATGTACTGCTTCTGCATATCCTCGCACTTTTGCCGCTCCCGCATCACGCAGTCCCATTCGTCAACTAAGAAGATGAACTGCTTTCCGGATTTTGCGTAAATCTTTCTTAAGGCATCCGCAATCCCTGACGATTGTCTATTTAAGACTTCCTCATATTCCTCCTGCAATTCCTCCAGCACCGCTTGCTGCAGATAATTTACGACCTCTCCGGCCCCTGCCTCAATCAAAAATTGCTGCATATTCAGAAAAATCACATCATATCGGTTCAGATTCTCCAAAAAACCCGAATCTTCCGCAATCTTCAATCCCTCGAACAGTTCCCGGGAGTCGTATGCGCAGCTGTAATAGGCAGCCAGCATCTTCAGCGCCATGGATTTGCCAAATCGGCGCGGCCTGCTGACGCAGATATACCTCTGCTCTGTATTCAGGTATCTGTTGGTGCATCCGATGAGCCCTGTCTTATCTACGTAAATCTCCGAACGGATTGCCGTCCTGAACCCCTCATTTCCCGGATTCAAATAAATTCCCATACAATACCCTCCTGCCAGGATTTCCACATCTGCTTTTTAGCACCTTGATAATTGAATAAAGGCTTTACATCCTTTCTAAAATCCGCTATACTGATACTATCAGAAAGGCGGTGACAGGATGGCAACGGATATGGGTATGACGAACAAACAGTTTCAAGGTTTTATCCGGCTCGCTCTGGAGCTGATCAATAAGGCTCTGACAAAATCACCGGATAATGAGGATCTACAAAAATTAAAGGACATTTTTCAGTCAATGTTGGAAGACGGTAATTAAACAGCATTACAGCATGAATCAGTAACCACTAACCAGGGGTGTAAAGCCTTTGTTGAATTGTCAAGGCTTTATGCCTTTTTCATTATCCATCCATTTCGGCTCCTGCCTCTCTTTTAATTCCCCGCATGGATTATACAAAAATCGTCCGCGAGCAATCGTTCTCCCCTAGCAAAAGGCTCCAGGCTCTCTTCGCTCCAGCGCTTCATCCTGTCCTCGAACCAGCTCTCCCTGCACCACTGCCCAAAGTGGATTGCGATGCAGTCCAAAATCGTCAGCACGAAGCAGGCGTCCAGCGCTTCATAGTCAAAGCGACCGCCCCCGTCCCGGTAGCCCTCCGCGATTTTCTGCCGACATGCCAATCCGCCTATATTGCCGAACAGGACTGCGATGTCCAACATCGGATGCCCCATCCCAAAGAGGGAAAAGTCGATTGCCGCCAGCCCGGCCTTGGTCTGCAGGATATTGGAAAGGGACAAGTCCGCGTGCAGCATCTGGAATTCGCCCTCTGCCTTTCGTAAAGCTGTTCCCACAGCGTCGCAGGCCCGCTCTAGCGCCCTGCAGGATGCGCAGTCCAGCCCGTTTCCTTCCAGGGCCCTGAGCTTTTCACCGATTCTTTCCACATGCCGTCCATCATAGGATATGGCAGGAAACCCTCGAAACCCTTTCGCGCATCTGTGCAGCTCGGCGGCCAAAAGCCCAATCCGGTAATAGTGTTCCTCGAAAAGCGTCATCTTGTCCAGGGATTCCCCTTCTATCCATCGGGAAACCATGGCCACATTGCCATTGTCCAGCTTCGTGATCCACTGCCTCCTGCGGTTCTTTACCGGCTCCCGGATCATCATGCCCTGATTCTTCAGATGTCCAAGGAACCTGATTTCCGTTTCATACACCGCCATGCGGTCCAGCCCTTCGTAGAGATGCTGTGTCTCGAAGCCCTGGACAGGCTCATGAATCTGCAGCAGATAATCTGTCCCTACACGAAAGGTCATATTCTCATTGTGCCGCAGCAAAATCGCTTCCGATTCCGGTATGTCATAGCCGGACATAGCTTCTGTTACAAGTCCGTGGTCCACCCTCTATGCTACCTCCTTCACTGAACTGGCCCCCTCGTCACCCAAGCTTCATGGCTTCCGCCACCTCCGGCGTGTGCTCCGGTGTGAACTGCGTCCCCAGCCTGGCCAGCTCTCCCAGCACTCTCCTCTGGCCGGCTTCCGTCCGATACCAGTTTTCCCTGGTCACTTTTCCCTCTACAGGTGCAATCAGGAGTTCCGTATCGGGAAAGCATAGCTGGTAATACATCAGGCATCTCCTGGCGTGAAACCCCTTACAGCAGATGATGGCCTTCTTCGGATGCAGTCCTTTTGTGTCCAGAAGCTTCCTGGAGAGCCTGGCGTTCTCAGCGGTGAACTGCGCTTCGTCCTCCTGGAGGATGCAGTCCGGGGCAACGCCGTTTGCCAGCAGGACATCCGTGTAGAATTCGCACTCCGTGGCATAGTCTTTCCGGTAGGTATCCGCTTTTGACTTCACACCTGTGAATTTACCGATGGTTACGGAATATCTGCCTGACGGCAATACATAGGGGGCATATCCCGCCTTCCACAGCTGCGCCGCCCGCTCCGGCAGTTCCGCGTAGGAGCCGCCGGGGATGAAGATGACGTCTGCTTTCGTTTTGGACGGCAGACCTTCTCCGAAATCTGCTCCCTCCGCGGAATCTCCGTTTTCCGTCCCTTGTCGCGCAGGGATGTCCTCCAAAAAAATGAAATCCGTTATATCGTTGATGATTCTCATATCCATCATGCAAATCCCCCCGCAGGCTCTCTCATCCCATATTGACATGGCCTGTTTTCCAACACTTTACACACTCCCCATTCACACTCCCCGACATGGCGGCCCGGCCAACGGAAAGCCATCCCGCGGCCTTCACCATCACGGCTTTATTCCCGCGAGCAATGAGCCAAGCGGCCGTGCTTGCACGGCCAGTTGGCGA
>CAMQOJ010000353.1 GCA_947003375.1 uncultured Lachnospiraceae bacterium | reverse complement strand
CCGGCCCCCACCCCGGCGCTGACCGCACCGCAGTAGGCGGAGAGGCGGCCGATGCCGCTTTTCTGGTGGATGGTCACCAGGTCGCTGACCAGCAGGGCCCGGTAGAGCTTCTCCCGGTCTGCCCCCAGGTGCATGGCGTAGCGCACCACAGGCACCGAAGCTGTGATGCCCTGGTTGCCGGAGCCGGACAGAATCACCACAGGCAGCTCGCATCCGCTCATCCGGGCGTCGCTCCCGGCGGCGGCCCAGGCCTTGGCCTCCGTCTTGATGTCATCAGAGTAGTCCGTCAGCAGCACGGAGCCGATGTTGGCCCCCCAACTGTTCTTCAGCCCCTCTCTTGCGATGGCAGTGTTGCAGTCCACCTGCTGGCCCAGCAGAGGCGCCAACTCCTCCAGGTCTACCGTATCGGCGAACTCCAGGATATCCGCCACGTTCAGCGCGCTCTTGTCCGTCAGGTTGTCCTCGGCGGAATCGGTGAGGGGCCGCTGGAACAGGATTTCCCCGTCCTTTTCCTCCCGGACGATGTTGCTGTGGCTGTTGGCGATGTGTACCAGAGCGGTATGCCCCCCTGCCCGGCCCGTGAGCCGGATGTCCAGCAGCCTGGAGGTGTGGGCACAGACAATCTCCATGGAAGCGTTTTGGGCATAGGCGGCAATCTCTCCCTGTTTCTCTGCGGGGACCCTGGCAATGCACTGGAGGACTTTTGACGTGTCCCCGGCCACCACGCCGGCGGCAATGGCGGCGGGGATGCCCTTCCTGCCTCCGGTGTTGGGCACCACCACGCTTTTGACATTTTTGATGATATTGCCGGAGATTTCGGCCCGTATCCCCTCCGGCACCGCCCCCAGGATGTCCCGCAGCCTTGCGGCGGCGTAAGCCAGGGCGATGGGCTCCGTGCAGCCCGTGGCGGGCACCAGCTCCTCGTGCAAGATGGACATGTAGTCATTTATGGTTTCCGTAGTCAATTTCTGTTCCTCCTTTGTCTCTTCTCTGTGTTTTATGTCGATTGCCGCCTCCTGCCTGCCAGTACACCGGTGCGTGCATTCCCGCGTAATCAGTGCTTGATGTCCGCGTCAGGACAAGGCGGGGGCATCGTCCACTGACGACAACGCAGTACCGGGGTGGACAGCCAGGACCGATCGCTCAAGGATTCATGCACTGGGGTACTGGGGCTTTCCCGCCCCCTGCCGGTACGACCGTTTCCATTATCGCTGCAAGACGATATACCTGTACTTTTTTCGGGACACGCTGTCCCGGCCACGGTTCAGCCATGGTTCAGCCGCGCCTCGATTCCCCTCTGTGCGTCAGATGGATACCGATATGCCCCATGCCCAGGATGACCACGGCGGCCATCAGCGCGGGATTCCTCCCGTACACCGCAAGCAGGAAGAATGCCGCCACAGGCAGCGTGGCCCCGGCCACGGGCACGCCCAGGAAGCTGCTGTAGAAATCCTCCATGGTCTTTTCACTGCGGAAGTACCGCAGCCAGTAGAGCTCATAGCATACCATCAGCAGGAACGAAAACACCAGCCACCAGCTCCAGGCGGACCAATGTCTTATGTTGAAATCTGAAAAAATCAGGGCCAGGCAGCTCACCAGGACCTCCCCTGCCCGCTCCAGGGCCACCAGTATCCTGTTCTCGTTGCCCGCATATTTTTCATAGTCCTTCGGCCGGTTCCTTGTCCACAGGATGTTGGGCAGCGTCAGCATGATCAGATAAATCAGTCCCACATAGGAAAATCCGAAGCGCATTCCTATACCTCCACTATAAGCAGCCCTTCCCGCCCCACAGGAAGCTGCGCCTGCACCGCGCCGTCCCGGAAGAAAAAGGCCCCGCCATAGGCATCGCCCTCCGCCATGCAGTTGACCATCAGCACCTTTCCGCAGCACTTTGCCGCCTGTTCTGCGTATTCCTGTCGGATGCCGCCCTCCCATTCTTCCGGAGGATAGCTTATGTAGACCGGCCACAGCAGCACGTCCTCCTCCGCCCGGAACCGTTCTGGGTAATCCCATAAATCCCCGCACAGCCCAATCAGGAATTTCCGGCCGCCATAGGCAAAGGGCAGCGTGCAGTCCCCTTCCCGGTAATGGCCGTCCGTCCGCCTGTATTCCTTCCATCCTTTGGAAATCCTCCGGTAAAGATGCCTTACCCTGCCCTCCCCCACCAAAGCCGCCGAGGAATATATGGCCTCTCCTGCCAGCTCCACGAAGCCGAAGAGGATGTCTGTCCCCAATTCGGCGGACAGGGCGCAGATGTCCCGGAAAATTTCCGAATCCGTGCTGACCGCCATGTGCCTGTCCGTCTCAAAGTCCCATTGGAAGCAGTTGAATCCCTGCAGGAACGTCTCGCCGAAGCAGACCAGCCCGGCTCCCGCTACCTTCGCCTCCCTTGCGTAGCGCTCTATCTGTTTCCTGTTATAAGGTATATCCCTGTCGATCAGCCTTGCCGATGCCAGTGCTATCTTCATTTTGTGCCCTTCCCTCTCCTCTTTTCATATTCCGCTTATGATTTTATGGCATTCCGACTTCTCCACGGTTTCTCTCATCTTTTCAATTCCGGATAACAAGTCCATATGGCATTGTCTCCTGTTTACTTGCTCTAATACACAGCAATCTTCATGCCAGCATCTCCCCATCTTCTCGCCTTTTATGCTCCATTCATCTCCATCAGTCAGCATATAGGCCAGCGACTTAATCACCCGCTCAGTGGAATAGCTCCTGAATCCCATTAAATACTTTCTCGTCTTTTCATCTGTAATCGTGTCGATATCTATCATATGGTCTTTCACAGCCGGAAGTATATGTCTGCGCATATCTATCGCATCCTTATGTCCGCTTCCTGTCCATTGAACCAGTTTATCGAATGAAAATATGATGTACTCAAAGCAGATAATGTCCAATAGGACAATTCTTTCGGGATATTTCGCCACAAGCCCCTTCAGTTCAATAAATTTATTCACAACATCCATATTGTCAAAGACACAGTCAAATGCCAGATAGTAGATGTCTGCCTCATCCGGCTGCAGGGCCCTGACTGCATCCAATATTCCCTGATTGCTTCCCTTACTTTCGACGACAAACTCCCCAGCGAAGAAATATTGGTTCACCATCTGCCAGAAATGCAGACCTGCTCCCCTGTCTTCTGTCCATAAATACTTCATGCGCCCACCAGTTCCTTCCGCAGCGATACATCGTACCTTCTCTCCTCCAGTACCGTGAAGCTCTCAGCAGAAACATTCAACCCGTCACAATTTCGGAGGAACAGAAGATATTGGTTGCTGCTTTCAAAGTTGATGAATCTTCTATCCTCATTCTCCAGCAGGATGTCCGCATTGTCTATTACAATGAATTTATCGCGATAACTTTTCAAGGTTCCATGGAAATCATCGCTTTTATAATTGAGCAGCCTGATATCGCGATACTCCTCCAACTGCTTTACATCCTCCAGAAGCTGATACAGATAGGTCTTCCCGGTGGCGCTGTCTCCCCGCACCAGCGTTATGCGGCTGTCAAACTGCAGATCATAATGAAAAGGATTGGCTCTGAATTCAATTCTCCCATAAATCATCCTTCGCCCTCCTCTCATATTCCGAACTCCACCACAGTTCATATCCCCTTTTGCCCACGACCAAGTCCCTGTCGTTTATCATAATCCGCACATCCTCTTTGATGTCGAAGCGTTCCGGCCGATTCATATATAGCCGGATATCGTCCAGCGCGAACAGCAATGTCAGCACATTACCCCCGCACTCATTTGCCCCCACTACCTTCCCGGGATTTTTCAGCACGTTCAGATAGGTCTTGCATCCGGTGGAGAGATTGCGCACTGTTCCGATTCCATATTTCGTCTCAATGTGGGCGTCCTGCGTCACCCTGGCTTTGTCAATCTGAAATATGGCCTCTTTATCCTGCTCCGTGAATGGCTGATTGCCTGTATGCAGATTGAAGTACACATCGTTTTTCAATATCCAGTTCTCATTTTCCTGTTTTTCCGTATACAAGTACACCATCTTCCTCACCTTCCTTTCCGCACCCAACTCCCCTCTAACAGTTCGCCCAATGGGCAGGCGGAGTGCTCTCCTTCCATGGAATGCTCTCCTTCCATTATAAAGTCATTGGATTCTGTAGGCAAGGTTTTTCTCAATCTGTTTCGCCTGCATGGACCGCACGGGCAAAAAGGCATGGACGCCGCGGAATATGCTCCGCCGTCCATGCCTGTGTTTCATGACAGAATCCCTGCCCCATGATTCCCCGCAGTTCACGCCATCGCCGCCGTCATGATGCAGTAAGCCAGGATGCACCAGGGCTTTCCCAGCAGGATGATGGCCACGAATTTACGCGTGCTCATCTTCGTCAGCCCGGTAAAGTAGCAGAAATAATCGTCCGGGAACAGTGGCAGCACCATCCCCAGAAACAGCACCACGGTATAGAACCTGCTCCCGGCTGCCCATGTGGCCCATTTCTCGTACTTCTCCCCGGGGAACATCCGGCTCACCAGGCCGCTGCCGTACTTCCTGGCCAGCAGGAACGCGATGATGGAGCCTGCGGAAATGCCGATGTAATTGCACCAGAAGCCCCCTGCGCAGCCGAACATCATGGCTCCCACCACGCAGCCGAAGAGCCCGGGCAGCACAGGCAGTATCACCTGAGCCGCCTGCACCGCCACCAGGAAAAGCGGCGCGGCCAGGCCGAATCCCGCCACATACTTCTGAAAGGTCTCCACCGAGTCGAACCGGCCGTCCAGATAGGCCTTTGCCAGGATTACCACAAAGGCTCCGCACAATGCCGCCAGCCCTATGGTCATGAGCTTTTTGTTCTTTTCTATCTGTTTGTCGATTGTCTGTTGTCTGTATACCGTTTCCATACATCCTCCCCATTATTTCGGTTTTCCGGCCTGTCTCCTTTCCGCCGGGAGCTTCGGCCATCTCATCCTGTCTCTTATACACATCTGACGCTGCCGACGAAGAGACTCGTG
>CAMQOJ010000352.1 GCA_947003375.1 uncultured Lachnospiraceae bacterium | reverse complement strand
GAAATGCTCTGCCAAAGACTTGGGTCTGGGAGGATTAGATGCGGAACTATAAATAGGAGGTTCCCATGGCAAAATTGTATGTGAATGAAAAGAAGAAAAAGGGATACATTAATCCGGAGATTTACGGACATTTTTCCGAGCATCTGGGGAGATGCATCTATGAGGGGCTCTTCGTGGGAGAGGATTCCCATATCCCCAATAAGAACGGCATGCGCACCGATGTGGTGGAGGCGCTGAAAGAGCTGCGGATACCTGTGCTGCGCTGGCCCGGCGGATGCTTTGCGGACGAGTACCACTGGATGGACGGCATCGGCCCCAGGGAAAGCCGCAAGCGGATGGTGAACACCCACTGGGGCGGCGTGGTGGAGGACAACAGCTTCGGCACCCATGAGTTCTTCGAGCTCTGCGGGCAGTTGGGCTGCAAGACCTATATCAACGGCAACCTGGGCAGCGGCACCGTGCAGGAGATGTCGGAGTGGGTGGAGTACATGACCTTCGACGGCGTGTCCCCCATGGCGGAGCTCCGCCGCAGGAACGGCCGGGAGGAGCCCTGGAAGGTGGACTATTTCGGCATCGGCAATGAGAACTGGGGCTGCGGCGGCAACATGACGCCGGAGTATTACGCCAACCTCTACCGCAGATACCAGACCTACGTCCGCCACTATGACAAGGCCGCGCCCATCAAGAAGATATGCGGCGGCCCAAACTCGGACGATGACAACTGGACGAAGAAGGTGCTGGAGACCTGCTTCGCAAAGCCGAATCCGGGCGGGAAGAAGTTCAGCGGCTTCATGGACGGACTGTCCCTGCACTACTATGTGGTGCCCGGCGACTGGGAGCACAAGGGCAGCGCCACGGAGTTCGACGAGGAGAGCTGGTATAAGACCATGCACAAAGCCCTCTACATGGAAGAGCTGATCGATCTCCACGGGGCTGTCATGGACCAATATGACCCGGACAAGAAGATAGGCCTGATCGTGGACGAGTGGGGCGACTGGTTCGATGTGGAGCCGGGGACGAACCCGGGCTTCCTGTACCAGCAGAACACCATGCGGGACGCCCTGGTGGCGGCGGTGAGCCTGAATATCTTCAACAGGCACTGCGACCGGGTGAAGATGGCCTGCGTCGCCCAGATGGTGAACGTGCTCCAGTCCGTGATTCTCACGGAGGACGAGCGGATGCTGCTGACCCCCACTTACCATGTGTTCCATATGTACAGGGGCCATCAGGGAGCCGAGCTGGTGGAGAGCAGCCTGTCGGGAGAGGAAATCGTGGGCGTGGAGGATTGCGAAGTGCCCGCCCTGCAGGAATCCGTGTCGGTGCGGGAGGACGGGACTGTGCTGGTGACGCTGGCGAACCTGTCCGTCCGGGACGCCTGTCCTGTGGAGCTGATGCTCACGGAGAAGAGGCCGGAGACAGTGCGGGCTGCGATCCTCACCGGCAAGATGCAGGCGCACAATACCTTCGAGGAGCCTGAACGGGTGAAGGAAGAGGTGTTCGAGGACGTGGCGCTGACAGAGCGGGGAGTGAGCTTTACCATCCCGGCCTGCAGCGTGGTGAGTTTGGAGATACGGTAGGACACCGGAAGCTGAGCGTATAAGGATATGGCAGGAGAAGAGAACGGCAGGATGAAGATATAGAATCGTCCTGCCGTTGATACAGAAAGGGATATAATATTTTAGGAAACTCTAAATAACAGGACGCTAACAGGACGAGATCATCGGAGAGTGGGAGATCGCTTATGCTGTACATCAAAAATCTGGAGGATGGGGTAGAGCTGTTCAAGGTATTGGGATCCGAAGTGCGGGTGAACATCATCCAGTTGCTGCTGAAGAATAGGGAAATGAACATGAACGAGATTGCCAGCAGCCTGAACATCACCAACGGGGCGCTGACCAGCCACATCAAGAAGATGGAGGACGTGGGGCTGATTCAGGTGCGGGCGGATTTCATGGGGCATGGGAACCAGAAGGTATGCCGGGTGAAGCAGGAGCGGCTGGTGGTGGACATCATCCCCACGGAGGAGGACAGCAGCGTGGGCTTCTACGAGGCGGAGGTTCCCGTGGGACAGTACAGCAACTATGACGTGTATCCCACCTGCGGCATCTCCACCAGGAAGATGCTGATCGGCGAGGTGGACGATCCCAGGTATTTCGCCCACCCTGACAGGATTAACGCGGGAATCCTTTGGTTCTCCAAGGGCTATGTGGAATACCTGATTCCCAACGTGCTTCCCACCGCCCAGAAGATAGACGAGATTACCTTCTCCATGGAGCTCTCCAGCGAGGCCCCGGGGGTGAACAACGATTGGCCCTCGGACATCTCCTTCGTGCTCAACGACGTGCCCATCGGGGTGTGGATTTCCCCGGGGGATTTCGGGGACGTGAGGGGGATATTCACGCCGGACTGGTGGTTCTCCAACTGGAACCAGTACGGGCTGCTGAAGATGCTGGTGATCAACCACCGGGGCACCTTCGTGGACGGCCTCAAGATATCGGACGTGACCCTGGACAGGTTCGGCCTTGACTACAAGAGCACCATCCGCTTCCGGATGGAGGTGCGGGAGGATGCCGTCCACGTAGGCGGGTTGACCCTGTTCGGGAACGGCTTCGGGAATTACGGGCAGGGCATCAAGGTGCGGATGCGGTACAGCCCTATGGAGAGCGCCGGGGGGCTGGGGTGAGGACAGGTTATGGGTTGCAGTTTTTACACGGCTCATATCCCATGGAAATGATGTCGTCACGGTTTCCGGTATAATCCTGCTTGTTCGTTTCCTTCATCTGCTTTACGCTGCGGCAGGTGGGGTAGTGGAATTTGTGGGTATTCGTGTTCAGGATATAGGCGGTTCCCTGGGGCTGCTCTTCCTGGGAGACGCCTGGCTCGGCGGACGGCTCCTGGGCATCCGTGGCGATGGCGCTCTCCCCCGTGGCGTAGTCGATTGCGATGCCGGGCTGCACGTTGTAGGCATAGACGCAGAACGAGATGGCCTCTCCGCCGTCTTCCACGGACCTGGCCTCCATCAGCACGCCGGAAGCCAGCAGATTCTCTCCTTCGAAAACGGGCGTGACCCGGTAGAGGACATGGTTCCCGCTCTCCGTCACATAGTCCGCTATCATATTCTCATAGGGCAGCATCCCCTGGACATTCAGATACCGGGTCCCGGTAATCAGGTTCCGCTCATTGGCGTTCTCGCCGGACAGAAGATACCCAATCAGATGACATCTGTTATACAGATAATTTCCGTCTATGATATCGTTATATTTTGCCGTATGCCAGCCTGTGGGCCGGACATTTCCGATAGAGCCGCGCTCCTCCGTTGGCATCAGGTCCAGTCCGATGCAGGCGTAGGCGATGCCGCATCTGCCGAGGCTGTCCAGCTCGCTGTAGGATTCGAAGGACTGCGTGGTAAGCTCCTCCTCGGAAAAATAGGGGACATTGCCGTTTACCACCGCGCAGGCCTCCCCGGAATATGCCCCGATGTCTGCAGGGCTGAAAGGGGCTGCGGGAATCGACAGGGCCGGTTCCCGCAGATTTTCTTCTTGGCCGGATAAAGAGGCCATATCCGGCTGGGATTGGGAGGATATGGCTGATTCGTCCCCTGACTGGGAGCCAGCAGCTTGCGTCGGGAGGGATTCCGCTGATTCCTGCGGGCTTTCGGCGAGAGGGGAAGCGGACACAGACGGTGACGGCGCTTCGTAGCTGGCAGGGGAACGGTCTGTCCCTGCCGCGGACGGTGCTTGGGCGCAGGAGCATAGCAGGAGCGAGATGGCGGCAATCAGGCTTATTCTGGTCTTTTTCATCTTTGGTGTCTCTCCTTTTTCCTTACCCCTTATTTTAGCAGAATGGCCCCCGTATTTCCAGACTGCAGGAAATATTTTTTTGGCCTGAAAGACAGGAGCCTTGAAAATAACTAAAAAATATGCGAAAAATGTTGACAAGGCGAAGGATTGTGATTAAAATGAATTACATCAATTTTAAAAGACGATGACGGAGCGAGTACGTATTTTCGAAAAGTCACAGAGAGCCGCGTAAGCTGAGAAGCGGTACGAGTAGGAGATATGGAAAATCCCTCCTGAGTTGCAGCACCAAAGCAGATATGCAAGTAGATGCTGACGGGTTCCTTCCGTAAAAGAGGACGCATATGTTGGTATGTCGTAGATGGGATAAGAAGGAAAATAAGGCTTCTACCGTTTGCGGTGGAGGCCGTTTTTTGTGGGGATCACCGCACGGGCCGGCATAATGCATATGAGATGATTGATTGAACCGAAATCACAGCATATGGCCCGGACAGAACCCGGAACGGTCACGGATCCTGGAGTTTGGACGGAGCGGGAATATGCGGAACCAAAATCAGGAGGCATGAATATGAAAAACACAATGGAAATCAGATGGCACGGAAGAGGGGGACAGGGAGCCAAGACCGCGGCGCTTCTGCTGGCAGACGTAGCGTTCAAGGCAGGAAAATTTGTACAGGGTTTTCCGGAATACGGACCGGAGCGCATGGGAGCGCCGATTACGGCTTACAACCGCATCAGCGGGGAGCCGGTTACGGTTCATTCCAATATTTATTCACCGGACTATGTGGTTGTAGTAGATGACGGGCTGTTGGAGAGTACGGATGTAACCCATGGATTGAAGGAAGACGGGGCCGTCATTATCAATACGGAGAAAGAAAAGGAAGAACTGCTTCCCCTGCTGCATGACTACAAAGGCGCAGTCTATACACTGAACGCAAAAGATATTTCCATGAAAGCCCTGGGGAAAAATTATCCCAATTCTCCCATGCTGGCTGCAGTGGTGGCGGTTTCCGGCGCCATGGAGCAGGATGCTTTCATGAGAGAGATGGAAGCTTCTTTTCAGCGGATGCATGTGGTGGATTACCACCATTATCTATGTTGACATGGGAATAGACAGATTGTTAGTTCTGATCAGGATTTATTGCATTTATTGCGGATTAAGAGGATGGATGTCGGGAAG
>CAMQOJ010000351.1 GCA_947003375.1 uncultured Lachnospiraceae bacterium | reverse complement strand
TGTCAGGGCCGTCCTTGGCCTGGACTTCGAATTCACCGGAAACCTGGCCGTCCAGATAGAGGAAGGTCAGGCTGTGGGACCCTACCGGCAGGGTGTCCAGATAGCTTTCCTCCAGGGTGACAATGGTGCTGCCGGACTTCACTGTATAGTGCTTCGCATCCAACGGCTCTCCGTCTGCCAACAGCCCCGTGAACTTCTCCACCGCCCCGTTCACCCGGAAGGCGATGCTCCCTTCTGTCTCCTGAATCCACTGGCTCCCATCGCCCTCCAGGATTTTGTAATCCGTCAGGGCGGTAAGAACCTTCTCCAGCTTCCCGGCATCCACCAGGGATCTCTCATGCTCCGTCAGGGACTCCAGAGCCGCTTTTGCCTGTGCCGCGGCGCTGTCCGCGTCCATATCGTCCGGGCTCACGTCCTCGGGCCGAGGCAGCTCCGCAATCAGCTCCGTTGCCTCCAGCACCTTCCCGATGCTCTCCAGGGCCCCGGCGATGCGGTCCAGGTCTGCCTCAATGGCCTGTCTCTCGGCTTCCGTGTAGTTCCCGCCGTATTCGTCCAGCAGGGCTTCCAGCTCCTCTCTAGCCTTCTCCAGGGCCTCCCGGTCTGTGAGCTGCACGGTGTCTTTGGATATCCCCTCCACTGTGCCCTCCACATCCGCCAGCTCCCCCTGCGCCGTGTCGATCCTGTCCAGGAGCCTGTGGCAGGTGTCCAGGATTTCCTGTAGCTCCTCCTTTTCCTCCCGGGTGGCGCTGGCGCAGTCTGCCTCCACGGCCCGGACGGATTCCAGGACTTCCCTGTGGGCGGATGTGGCATTCCCCTCCGTCAGGCCCTCTATGGCCTGGGCCAAGACGCTGATGGGCTTCATGGTCACTGTGGCCAGGGTCTCGTTCCCCGCCAGATCCGTGGCCTTTATGACATAGACCGCCTCCCTGTTCCCCGGAAGCGCCAGGCTGCCAGAGGCCGTCTCCCCGTTCAGGGCCACGGAAGCCAGATTCCGATCCGTCACCTCCGCAGTCTGGGTGGTATAGTATGTACCGCCCGGCTTTACCCCTGCGATTACAGGCTGCGTCAGGTCGAACTCCACGCCCCGGGATGCATAATACACCTCGTTCCCCGCCAGATCCGCGGCCTTGACGTAGACTACAATCCGGCTTCCATCTTCGGGCGCAACCGTGAAGCGGTTCCCGGGCGTCCAGCCTTTTACTTCCAGCAGCTCCGCCTGGGTCAATATGTTCCCTGACTGGTAGTAGACGATGCTGCCTATGCCGCTCAGGGCATCCTCCGCCAAAAGGGAGACGTCGATTCCCTTCCGGGAGAACAGTCCGAAAGCGACGTCCGCGGGCAGCCTCCTGACAGAAGTCCCGTTGAAGCGGATGTCGAAGGCCTCCGGCGCTGTCCGGTCAATCCCGTAGGTCTCCGTGGCCGCCAGGGAGATGCGGCCCGTCGCCTTATCTTTTACATAGAAGGTCAGGGAGCCCTCTCCCGTCTCCTCCGTCCGCCGCAGCTGCTCTGTCCAGTCGTCCGATGCCGTGTTTCCCAGGGAGAGCAGGCGGCCCTCCCCGGCGGATACTACAAAATCGTCTTTCGTCCAGCCATTCTCGTTCAGAGCCGTGAGATAGTCCCTGCCCTTCTCCGGCTGGTATTCGTTCACGATGTGGAAGGTCGCGCTTGCCTCGCCCACTATATAGAAGCCTCCGGGCTTGTTGGCGACGGTGACGGTGGCCGTGCCCACGTTGACATTGTTCTGATAGGTGACAGTATATTCCGTCTCCGGAATCACCGTGTCCCCATCCATCACCACCACCGAAGGCTCCTTCGCCGTCCCGTCATAGTGGAACCGGCTCTCCGATAGCCGGATGTCAGGATTCTCCACCTCCGTAGGAAGGACGATTTTTATGGTGAACTCGTAGACATACAGTCTCTCCCGGCCGCTTCCGGATTGGAAATAGGCTGTCGCCTGAAAGCTGTACTCCCCTACAGGCAGTCCATTGTAATATTCCCTGCTGAAATCGAAGCGCAGAGCGCTGTCCTCCAGGGTCTTTGTATACATATCCCAGTCCACGTAGCCGTGCTGGGGCTGATCCGACTGGTTCCATATATAGGAACGATTCTCGTTGAAGGCAGCTCCTTCTAAAGCGAAGGAGATATCTTCCGTCATGCCCTGGGCGAAGATATAGCAATCTTTTTCCGGAACCCTGATGAAGTCCACGAAAGCATCATAAGCATTCGTTTTCCCGTTTAGTTCCTGTCTTATTTCCACATGCGCCGTGCCGGGGCCCTCCGCTGTAAGGCTGTTCCCCTCCAGCGCTGCCCCCGGGGCGGTTGTCCCTTCCTCCAACAGGGTATAGGTGAACACAGAGGCAGTGTCCCTATGGGTGAATATAGGACAATTTTGAGAGCCAGCGGCGCTTCCTTCTCTGACATCCTCCAGCGTCACTGTAGCCCCGCCGCTTTCCGTCAGCGGGAACACTGTCTCCTTCAGCGAGGAGCTTATCACCTGGCATCTGCAGAGGTTTTCCGTCAGGTCGGTCTTCCAGGACCTTCCGTCCCATATATTCCCATCGGAACCGCCGCGGTGGGCCATTTCATATACCACCGCATAGCCCTCTGCCGCCGGGAGGAAGAGCTCCTCCGGCCCATCCTTTGGCGTCTCCGCCAGGCCCCACCCCACAGATTCGGGAGTCTCGGTTCCGTCGGCAGCCATCCACTGTATCCGCGCCTGGCCTGTGGGGTTCTCCCGGAAATGGATGCCCGCCCAGTTGCTGCTGCTGCGAATCAGCAGCGGTTCATGCAGCAGCTCCGTCTGCGGCATATAGGTCAGCATGCTCCCGGTCAGCCGAAGCGCCCCTCCGTCCAGCACCAGCTTCTGCGCACAGGCAGTCGGCCCATTCTCATTGCCTACAGTAGAATCGTCATAATAATCCACGTAGCTGTCCCGGAAAGTCACCTGCTTGAACCGGTTTTTATTCAGGTGGGAGCCCCACAGGAGCGGATTGTCCCCCGCTATGAAGCTGTTCGGCCCAATGAAGTCTCCGCCCCAGGTTCCCCAGCCGCCCGCTCCGCTGCCGCAGCCGATGTAGGACAGGGTGGACTCCTGGGCATCCGCCAGTACCCCCTCCGCCAGCTCCAGGGAGCCCACGGACGCGTTTTCAAAGGTGATCTCCAGCTTATCCTCTACCTTAGAGGCGATTCGCAGGCTGGCCGCCTTTCCGTCTTTCAGCGTCACAGAGACTGTCCGGAACGCCTTGTAGCCGGATTCGCCAAAATAGAGCCCCATATTGGCAAAGCTGTCCCCTGACACCATGACGGACAGATCCCCCTGAATGGACAGCTCGTCGTTGTCCAGAGCCCGGAAACCGCCCACTGTACCTCCCAAAAGCCGGATGTCCGCTGCCCCAACGACCGCTTCCGTATTGTTGAATCCGGCTCCGGAAGCGCAGACTGTCCCCACCGTGCCTCCCTGTATAGCGATGGAGGCCGTACCTGTCACTTCGGAGGCCTCTTCTCCGCCTCCGTAGACCCACACACCTGCCAAATCTCCGCCATTGACCGTAATATTGCTGCTGCCCACTTTCGCGCCTCGCCAGCCTCCGCCTCCATAGATGTTATGAAGAAATCGTCCGCCATCGATGGTGATGTTCGTGCTCCCGGCCACTTCTGTGGGGATGGTGGCATCCCTTCCCGCTCCGCCGCCATAAGTCCACCCGTTCACCACCGCGCCATCGCCAAAGAACAGCTCCGTATTGCCGCCTACCATTCCGGAGTATTCATTGCCGCCGTATACGGATTCCACCTGGGCATTCTCTATGTGAATGCTGGTATTGCCTCCTAGCGTCCCCTCGGCGAGACCGCCACATATGCCATTGGCCACAGATCCGCCTGTAACCCATATCGATGTGTTTCCGTTGACCTGGCCGCTGCGCCCGCCCCCCAGGACATATTGGACAGTGCCGCCAGATATGGCTACATGGGTATCCCCGGTTAAAACTCCCTCCTGATTGCCTCCATATATGTTCCTTACATTGCCGCCGGATAGAGTCACATTCGTGCTGCCTGTCAGGGTCCCTCCCGCATTCCCGCCATAAATCTCCCAGACGGTGTAGGCAGGATTGTCGGCATCTGGCTCAAAAGATGATCCGGCGAGCATGACATAAGTGTCATATTGGCATGTCCCCTCCTTCGCACCGCCGTAGATGGACGAGTTCGCCAGGAAATAGCCGCCGCTTTGCTCCGAATAGGGAATCCCGTTTCCGTTTGGCTGTCCGTCTCCCTGGAAGGACGTGATTTCCTCCTCATCCTCGCCGATACCGTTTCTATTGGAATCCACATACAGCTTTGCATAACCGGCCTGCTCTCCGGCCACGAGCAGCAGAGGCTGTCCGTTGGCATATATGTTGTATGCATGGTCCCCTACAGTCTCATACGCCACGCCCTTGCTGTCCGCGGCCGATGCCTTTTCTGCCGATAATGCGCCAGACAGCCCGCCGTCCCCGGGCAGTCCCTCCGGCAGCGCCCCGTCCATGGCGGCATCGCCCTCCGGGCCATCCGGCAGCGTCATGTCTGCAGAGGGCTTGTCGGAGGCCTCCCCTGATCCGGAAGTCCCGTCCGCGCTTCCCTCATCCAAAGAGGAGCTGTCCGAGTCCTCCTTCCCGGGCTTCTCCTCTGCGCCTTCTCCCTCCGCAGAATCTCCCGGCTCATTCCCTGCACTTTCAGAAGCCTCGCCCGAGCTTCCTTCTCCTTCTCCTTCTACAGAGCCTCCAAGTTGGTTCCCCTCATCTCCGGAAGCTTCGCCCGAGCCTCCTTCTCCTTCTGCAGAGCCTCCAAGTTGGTTCCCCGCATCTCCGGAAGCCTCGCCCGAGCCTCCTTCTCCTTCTGCAGAGCCTCCGGGCTGGTTCCCCGCATCTCCGGAAGCCTCGCCCGAGCCTCCTTCTCCTTCTGCAGAGCCTCCGGGCTGGTTCCCCGCATCTCCGGAAGCCTCGCCCGAGCCTCCTTCTCCTTCTGCAGAGC
>CAMQOJ010000350.1 GCA_947003375.1 uncultured Lachnospiraceae bacterium | reverse complement strand
ATTTTACACTTTCCTGAGAAAAATATGATATAGTAGTGCTGATAAGTTGTAAACGGCACGGAGAAGACTGTCCGGGTGGGGCAGCCTTCCGGGCTTGTACTGGTTTGGCGTAACGGGCAGAAGGGAGCTGGCGATGAAATTCAGGACGCGGCTGCGGGTCACATTCATAATCATCATAGTCCTGCCGTTGATCCTGACGGCGCTGGCGTTCTGTGGAATCGGGCTGTACCTGATGAATGCCCAGAAGGGATTCCCCATCGTGCGACTGGACTATACCACCATGACGGAGAACATGCGCCAGGTGGCGGACGCCACGGACAGCGTGTTCTTCGAGCTGAAGGAGCAGATAGAGGCGGATCCGGCCAGGCTGGCGGACATGGAATATCTGGACATGGTGAGCGCAAGGATTCCCGAAAAGACCACATACATCATCGTGAGGAAAGAGGAGAGCATCTACTACGCGGGAAATCCTGAGGCGGCCGAGGCGATCTTCCAGAGCCTGCCGGGCTTCGGGGAGCGGGGCACCATAGAGAGCGCGGGCATCTATTACGATGAGATGGACAAATTCGTAAAGCAGTTGGACTTTATTTTTCCGGACGGCGGCAGGGGGAGCGCCTTCGTGGTCACCAAGGTGAATTCCCTGATTTCCAAAAAGCTGCTGGTGGACATGTTCATCGCGATTTTCCTGATCCTGATCTTTACCAGCGTGGTGCTGACCAGGTGGATCCGCAGGGGGGTGTTCAATCCCATAGGCGAGCTGAACGTGGCCATGCGCAAGATCAAGGAGGGGAACTTCGACTATTGCCTCCAGACGGACGCCAAGGGGGAGATCGGCGATCTGTACCGCAATTATGAGGACATGCGCCTTAGGCTGAAGGAGACCACCGAGGAGAACCGGGCCAGCGAGAAGCAGAACAGGGAGCTGGTCAGCAATATCTCCCATGACCTGAAGACCCCGATCACGGCCATCAAGGGGTACGTGGAGGGCATCATGGACGGGGTGGCGGTGACGCCGGAGAAGATGGACAAATACATCAAGACCATCTACAACAAGGCCAACGACATGGAGCGGCTGATCAATGAGCTGACCTATTACTCGGGGATAGATAACAACAGGATTCCGTATAATTTTCATCGGATAAACGTAGCGGATTATTTCGGGGACTGCGTGGAGGAGGTGGGGCTGGACCTGGAGCAGAGGAGCATCGAGCTGAACTATTCCAACCTGGTGCAGCCGGACACGGTGGTCATCGCGGATCCGGAGCAGATGAAGAAGGTCATCAACAATATCATCAGCAACAGCGTGAAGTACATGGATAAGCCCAGGGGGACGATCGATATCCGGATTCTGGACGAGACGGAGTCCATCCGGATCGAGATCGAGGACAACGGAAAGGGCATCGCCCAGAAGGACCTGCCGAAGATATTCGAGCGGTTCTACCGCACGGACGCCTCCCGGAACTCGGCCCAGGGGGGCAGCGGCATCGGCCTGTCCATCGTGCGGAAGATCATCGAGGACCACGGCGGCTATATCTGGGCCACCGGCAGGGAGGGCGAGGGCACCTGCATCCATTTCGTGCTCCGGAAGTACATCGAGCTGCAGGATGACAAATAGGATCCATGGGATTCACGTGACGGAAACAAAATCGGCATAAGACATATAATCAGCATGAGAAAGGGCGGGCGGAATATGAGCAGGATATTAATTGTAGAGGATGAGGTGGCGATTGCGGATCTGGAGAAGGATTATCTGGAGCTGAGCGATTTCCAGGTGGACATCTGCAACAGCGGGGACGAGGGGCTGGACATGGCCCTGAAGGGGGATTACAATCTCGTAATCCTCGACTTGATGTTGCCGGGCATGGACGGCTTCGAGGTGTGCCGCAAAATCAGGGAGGAGAAGAACATCCCCATCCTGATGGTATCGGCAAAGAAGGATGACATCGACAAGATCAGGGGGCTGGGCCTGGGGGCGGACGATTATATGACCAAGCCATTCAGCCCAAGCGAATTAGTGGCCAGGGTGAAGGCCCATATGGCCCGGTACGAGCGGCTGGTGGGCACCAACCAGAAGCCTCAGAACGACATCGTGGAGATTCGGGGCATCCGCATCGACAAGACGGCGCGCCGCGTCTATGTGAACGGCGAGGAGAGGACGTTCACCACTAAGGAGTTCGACCTGCTGACCTTCCTGGCGGAGAATCCCAATCATGTGTACACCAAGGAGGAGCTGTTCCGAGAAATCTGGGACATGGATTCCATCGGCGACATCGCCACGGTGACGGTACACATCAAGAAAATCCGGGAGAAGATAGAGAAGGATACGGCGAAGCCCCAGTATATCGAGACGATATGGGGGGTGGGGTACAGATTCAAGGTCTGAGGTGCGCAGTGGGCTGAGGACTGGTGCTTTAGAGGAGGGGATATGCTGCCGGAGGCTTTTTTGGAGAGGATGCGGGGGATTCTGGGGGAGGAATACGGGGCTTTTCTGGAAAGCTATGGAATCGGGCATGTGCAGGGGCTGCGGCTGAATCCCGGGAAGGTCGGCGCAGACGGGCGCAGTGCGGCGGAGAGATTTGGAGCGGATGTGGAGCGGGCTGTCTGTAGGGTGGAGGACTCTGGGGACGCCGCAGAAGAGGCTGGCGAAGGATTGGTGAGGGATGTGGGGTTCGCGCATCTGTCGGCGGTTCCCTGGGCGGAGGACGGCTATTATTATGAAGCCCCCGACCAGCCGGGGAAGCATCCCTTCCATGAGGCCGGGGTCTACTACATCCAGGAGCCCAGCGCCATGGCTCCTGTGGGGCTGCTGAACGTGGGGCCCGGGGAGCGAGTCCTGGATCTGTGCGCGGCTCCGGGCGGGAAGAGCGTCCAGATAGCCGGGAAGCTAGGCGGCAGCGGTCTGCTGGTCTGCAACGAGATTCATCCCGCCAGGGCGAAGATTCTGTCGGAGAACATAGAGCGGATGGGCATCGGGAATGCCTGTGTGCTGAACGAGACGCCGGAGCGGCTGGCAGAGGCCTTTCCGGGGTATTTCGATCGTGTATTGGTGGACGCGCCCTGCTCCGGGGAGGGGATGTTTCGAAAGAGTGAGGCGGCCAGGGATGAGTGGAGCCCGGGGAACGTAAGGCTGTGCGCGGAGCGCCAGGACGGCATCTTGGACTGCGCCGCCGGGATGCTGCGCTCCGGCGGGCGGCTGGTGTATTCCACCTGCACCTTTGCCCCTGAGGAGGACGAGGGGAGCGTCTCCAGGTTCCTTAGGCGGCATGGGGAATTCCGGATACTGCCCGTGGAGAAGGAGCAGCTGGGGCTGAAGGATTGCGACGGCATGCCGGATGTCCTGGAGGAAGCCCTGAAGCTGCTGGATTGCCATGGGCTGGCCGGCAGTCCGGAAGCTGTGGACTGCGGGGCCGGCCTGGAGAATGCCCTGCGGCTGTGGCCCCACCGGATACGGGGGGAGGGGCATTTCGCAGCCGTGCTGGAGAAGGATGGAATCTTGACCGAAGATTGCCGGAAAAACAATCAAAAAATAACGACGAACGGAAATCTACCGGAGGAATTTTTGTGTTTCTGTGCCAGGTATCTTCGGCTTCCAGAGGATGTCCCGGATGTGTGCTCCGGGCTGGGGCAGGCGTGGGGCTTGGAGGCAGGCTGCGCCTTATGGGCTTCGGGGACAATCTATACCTGGCACCTGCGGACATGCCTTCTTTAAAAGGCCTGAAGGTGCTGCGCTCGGGCCTGCATCTGGGAGAGCTAAAGAAGAACCGGTTCGAACCCTCCCACGCCCTGGCGCTGGCGCTGCGCCCGGCCTGTGCGGCCCATGTCTGGAACCTGGATTCGTCCGGGGCTGAGATCGCCGGGTACCTGAGGGGCCAGACCTTTCCGGCGGAAGGGGAGAAGGGCTGGTATCTTATATGCGTGGACGGCTTCGGCACAGGCTGGGGGAAGCTGGCCGGAGCCGTCATGAAGAACCACTATCCCAGAGGCCTGCGCAGGTGAGCGTCCAGGCTGGGGACGGCCGATGCAGCGCGGAGAAGGCTTGTGCGGGGCGCGACGGGCCCGAATTCCGATGCGCTGCCTACAGCCTTCCCTGCGGGGCAATACCGCGGACAGGAGGTCTGTAAGACTGCAGACGAAAAGGGGGCTATATGCTGAGTCGAATCCTATATGAAGACAAAGATATAATCGTGGCGTACAAGCCCGCCGGGCTCCCGGTGCAGACTGCCAGGGTGGGGCAGCCGGATATGGTCAGTGAGCTGAAGAACCATCTGTGCCGGGCGCGGGACGGGAAGGATACGTCTGCCGGGCGTGGCGAGCCCTACCTGGGCATCGTCCACCGCCTGGACCAGCCTGTGGAGGGAATCCTGGTATTCGCCAAGAACAGGGCCGCCGCGGCCTCCCTCACCGGGCAGCTCCGGGCGCAGGGGGACAATGGGGGCTTCTGCAAGCGGTATTACGCCATTGTCTGCGGTGAGCCGACAGCCCGGGAAGGGCGGCTGGAGGACTATCTGTATAAGCAGGCGGTGAAAAACGGAAAGCATATGGATTACAGGTCCATAATCGATAGCCAAAACCATCCCGAAGGCCGGAGAGGACAGCATTCCCCTGCCGTCGGGGAAGATGAGAAAGCCGTCCTGGCGGTGCTGGAATACAGCATCCTGGAGACGAAGGAGGAGCAGGGGCTGGCGCTGGCGGACATCTGCCTCCACACGGGCCGATTCCACCAAATCCGCGCCCAGATGGCCCACGCCGGGATGCCCCTTTTGGGAGACCGGAAATACGGCGGGCCGGAGGCAAGGGCGCTGGCCGCGGCCCGCGGCATCCAAAACGTGGCCCTCTGCGCCTACCGGCTGGGCTTCGTCCATCCCCTGTCCGGGGAGGGGACGGGCTTTCGGATAAAGCCGGAGAACCCCGCATTTTCCGCTTTTCAATTATAGAAAAGTCCGTTGCTAGACGGACATGGAATCAGTAAGGTGCCACAGGCACTTTTTTACAGTTATGATTTTCCCG
>CAMQOJ010000349.1 GCA_947003375.1 uncultured Lachnospiraceae bacterium | reverse complement strand
TCCCTGTTTGTTCGTCAAATTCGCGATATTCTCCATACAGGGGGTCTCTATGGAGGTGAATCCGAATCTGCCGTAGGTCTCCTTGATCACGCCGATCACGTAATCCCTTATCTGCATCTCCTCCGGCAGAATATCCCTCATGCCTGTCACAGGCTTCTTGCTAAGCGCCATACTTCCCGTCGGACCGCTTTCATCCGACCTCCTCCTCTCTGTTTTCCTTATCCGGGGCAATCCCCCCACAGGCCCCGCTTTCCGGGCCTTTTATACTGCAGACCGCCAGGATTTACAGTGGTGTCTCCGAGAAAGTGCCTGGCTGGCGGTCTGCAGTCGGGTTGCACTGCAAACTTAACCGGTGTGCAGTATATCTTATCCATGATATCTTTTTTGGCGGTGGCTGTCAATACAAGGAATCAATCCCTCCGGAACAGGTCCCTGGTGTACACCTTGTCCGCCACCCTGTCCAGGCAGACGTCATAGCGGTTGGCGATGATGCAGTCCGACAGGCGGAAGAATTCCTCCAGGTCGTTCACCACCAGGCTGCCGAAGAAGGTGCTCCCGTCCTCCAGGGAGGGCTCGTAGATCACGATGTTCGCGCCCTTCCCCTTGATCCGCTTCATGACCCCCTGGATGGAGCTCTGGCGGAAGTTGTCGCTGTTGCTCTTCATGGTCAGGCGGAAGACGCCTACAGTTGTAGTCTTCTCGTAGGAGCGGTCATAGTCCAGCCGTCCCGAATAGGAGTAATACCCGGCCTTCTTCAGCACCTGGTCCGCCACGAACTCCTTCCTGGTGCGGTTGGACTCCACGATGGCCTCGATCAGGTTCTCCGGGATATCGCTGTAATTGGCCAGAAGCTGCTTGGTGTCCTTGGGCAGGCAGTAGCCGCCGTAGCCGAAGGAAGGATTGTTGTAATGGTCCCCGATCCGGGGATCCAGACACACGCCCTCTATAATCTGCCTGGCGTCCAGCCCCTTCACCTCCGCGTAGGTGTCCAGCTCGTTGAAGAAGCTCACCCGCAGGGCCAGGTAGGTATTGGCGAAGAGCTTCACCGCCTCCGCCTCCGTGCTCCCGGTGAGGAGGACCGGCACGTCCTCCTTTAATGCCGCCTCGGACAGAAGCCCCGCGAAGGCTTCGGCCCGGGCTCTCGTCCCTTCCTTTTCCGTATCATATCCCACGATGATCCTAGAGGGGTACAGATTGTCGTACAGCGCCTTGGTCTCCCGCAGGAACTCCGGGCTGAACAGGATGCGGTCTGTCTGCTTCCGCGCGTTCAGTTGGGCCGTGTATCCCACCGGGATGGTGGACTTTATCACCACCGTGGCCCGTTCATTGGCCTTCAGGGCTGCGTCCACCACGCCCTCCACCGCCGATGTATCGAAGTAATTGGTCCTGCTGTCATAGTTGGTGGGAGCCGCCACCACGATGATGTCCGCGTCCCGGTAGGCATTGTCCGCGTCCGTGGTAGCCGTCAGGTGCAGCTCCCTGTCCCGCAGATACTCTTCCAGCTCCTTATCCTTGATGGGCGAGCGCCTCTCATTGATCAGTTTCACCTTTTCAGGAAGGATATCCACCGCCGTCACTGTATTCTCCTGGGCCAGCAGCACCGCCAGCGACAGGCCCACGTAGCCTGTTCCCACAACCGTAATATTCATATCCGTCCGTTCCTCCTGCTTCCATAATCTATAGATTCAAACATTATATCACAAGAGAAAATCAAAGTCTACTCTTCCTTCCGATATCCGGCCTTGCGGTAGAAGGAGGTGGAGGGCATGTTGCACTGCCTGGCCGCCTCCTTCCCGGATATCTCCTTCGCGGCCCACCGCCCTCGAATCTCCTCGAAATTCTCCGGCAGGGGCTTCTCGGGCCTGCCGAAGCGCACGCCCCGGATTTTCGCGGCCTCGATGCCCTCCCGCTGCCTCTCCCGGATGTTCTTCCGCTCGTTCTCCGCCACGAAGGACAGCACCTGCAGCACGATATCGCTCAGGAACGTCCCCACCAGGTCCTTCCCCCGCCTGGTGTCCAAAAGCGGCATGTCCAGCACCACGATGTCCACCTTCTTCTCCTTGGTCAGGACTCTCCACTGCTCCAGCACCTCCCCATAGTCCCTGCCCAGGCGGTCGATGCTCTTGATATAGAGCAGGTCGTCCGGCCGGAGGCGCTTCAGGAGCTTGCGGTACATAGGCCGGTTGAAGTCCTTGCCGGACTGCTTGTCCACATAGATGTTCCGCTCCGGCACCTGTACCCCGCTCATGGCGATCATCTGCCTGTCCTCATTCTGTTCCTTTGTGCTCACCCGCACATACCCGTATCGGTCTCCCATACACTTCTCGCTTCTCCTTTGTATTCGTGCAGACCCTTTCCGCAGCAGCCACGCGGGAAGGCCTTATGATATAAAAAGGACAACCGTTATCCGATTGCCCCTTTTACCCCTATTCTGCATGTTTACGTCCACCACGGCAGAAGCCCTGACGATCCGTTGCCATACCGTATATACTACCCTTTTCCCGGCCGTGAATCAAGTCCCTTTTCGGACAAATTCTGCTTGACATGTGTCTAAAAGCCAAGGTATGCTAAATATGTAAATTTTCTTTTCTAATTCACGAATCGGCGAAAGGAAGGGACGACTATGAAGACCAGAATCTATCAGGATGGGAAATCCATCCGCATCCGGGTGGCATCGGACGCCACCCCCCAGGAGACCTACGCAGCCCAGGAGCTGGGCAGCTATCTGGAGCGGATGACCTCCACGGCCTTTGACGCCGCGGAAGCGGATTATGACGGGCCTGTCATCGCAATCGGGAAGGCCGCGGAAAGGTACGGCGTATCATTTGACGGAAAAGACGACGACTTCCTCCTGAGGACCGCAGGGGAGAATCTGTGCATCGCAGGCGGCAAGCGCGGCGTCATCTACGGCGTGTACGAGATTCTGGAAAGGCTGGGCTGCCGTTTCTTTACCGCCACCTGCGAGAAAGTGCCCTTTGTGGACGAACTTGCGCTGGAGGAGCTGGACGAAGCCCACAGCCCTGACTTCATCTACCGGGAGCACAATTATTACGAGCCCCGGGTCTACACGAAATTCGCCGTAAAATCCCGCCTCAACGGCCAGCAGCATCCCATCGGCGAGAAATACGGCGGACATATCCAGTATTCCTGGTTCGTGCATTCCTTCGAGAACATCGTCTCCCCGGAGGAATACGGCGAGGCCCATCCCGAATACTTCGCCATGGACAAGGAGGGCGTCCGCATGCTCACCCCCTATAAGAACCAGCTCTGCCTGAGCAACCCGGAACTCGTGCCCATCGCGGTGGCCGCCGTGCGAAAGAACCTCACGGAGCACCCGGAGGCGGAGATCATCTCCATCTCCCAGAACGACTGGAGCCTGGACTGCCAGTGCCCCGAATGCCGCCGCATCAATGAGGAGGAGGGCGCGTCCTCCGGCACGCTGATCCGCTTTGTGAACGCCATCGCCGAAGAGCTGGAGCCGGAGTTCCCCAGGGTAACCTTCGACACTCTGGCCTATCAGTACACCAGGAGCGCCCCCAAGGTAAGGCCACGCCACAATGTGTGCGTGCGCCTGTGCTCCATCGAGTGCTGCTTCGCCCACGCCTTCGAGGAGTGCTCCAGAGAGCGGAACATGGCATTTGTAAAGGACATCCGGGACTGGCACGAGACTGGCGCGCAGCTCTATATCTGGGACTACACCACCTGCTTCAACTACTATCCCACGCCCCATCCCAACTGGCGCTCCCTGCAGCCCAACATGCGCCTGTTCCGGGAAAACGGCGCAAAGGGCGTCTTCGAGCAGGCCAACGGCGCGCTGCGGGGCTCCACAGACCTGAATGAGCTGCGGGCCTATCTCATCTCCAAGCTGCTGTGGGACGCGGATGCGGACGTAGAACGCCATATGGAGGAATTCACGGATTACTATTACGGAGAGGGCGGGAAATATATCCGGCAGTACATCCGTCTCCTCTGCGATACCGCCAGGAAGGAAGACGACCATGTAGGCTTCAATGACAAGCCTCTGCACAGATTCCTGGACGAGGCTTATCTGGACCAGTACGATGCCCTGTTGGCCCAGGCCAGGGAAGCCGTGAAAGACGATGCCATACGCCTCTGGCGGGTGGAAAAGGCCCGCCTCTCCATCCGCTACGTGCGGCTCATGCGCGGTTTCCTGTTGAAGCAGGAGCTGCCGAAGGAGGAGCTGAACCGCTTCTTCGCCGACTGGGAGAGCTTCGGGCTCACCCGCATGGAGGAATGGTGCAGCCCGAATACCACCCGCAGGGCCCTGCTGCGCGGGAAGCCTGTGGGGGCGATGCTATACTCCTACTGGGCCGACGAGGGGCCGGAGGAGCTGTAAGCTGTGTACATGGCCCTCCACATTCCAGGCAGATTGCCAATGTCAGGCGGCTGGCGCACAACTGTGCCAGCCGTTTCCTTCAAGGCTGATGGAGTCCACCGCCAGCAGCCGGTCCACCCTGTCCCGCTCTTCCGCATCTATCCGCATCTGATATTTCCCTCGCGATACAGGCTTGCCAGCGCTGATGATATCATGAAGGAAGAAGGCAAAATTGATCAGTGTCTGTGCGGAATCGGAATTGATTTCAGCGCTTCCTTATGTTATAGTATCCTTAGATGGAAAAAGACGGAAGAAATTACATTTTGGAAGGAAAGGGTGAAGATGAAGAAGATTTTATCAGCCATTGCGTTTGTATCGATTGCCATGATAACAGGCAGCATTGTCTCCTATGCGGTGAACAGAAGTTCCGTGGAAGTCCCGGACGAGGCACAGGAGAAACAGGCAAGCTTTTCCTGCACGGTTTCCGGATGTACACAGACAGAAGCGCACATGCATGGCCTCTGCGGCATCAACGGCTGTACGCTCACAGGCGAGCACAGCCACGGCAGATGCAACATTGCGGGATGTACCGAAACGGCAGCGCACATGCACGATGGGGCGTACTGCTATCCGCACACCGCTGACGATGGCCATGGGTATCATAACTGCGGTTTG
>CAMQOJ010000348.1 GCA_947003375.1 uncultured Lachnospiraceae bacterium | reverse complement strand
GGAGAAGCTTTCCGCGGCTTACGGCATTCCGTTCCTACGGCTGGAGAACATGGAGAAATGTGACGAGACCATAGAGGCATTCCTGGAAAAGGATGAGTCCATGCTGCTGGAATGCGTGATAGACCCTATGGATTTGGTGTAGACAGGGACTGGGATAGGAGGATATTTTTATGAAGAAAAGAATATATTCTGTACTGGTGGAGAACCGTTCCGGTGTACTGGGCAAGGTGGCCGGCCTGTTTGCCAGGCGCTGCTTCAACATAGACAGCCTTGTGGTGGGAGAGACGGACAACAGCGACGTGTCCTGCATGACCATCGTCAGCAGCGGGGACGAGCGCACCATCGAGCAGATCGAGAAGCAGCTGAACAAGAAGCTGGACGTCATCAAGGTGAAGACCTTCGCGGAGCAGCAGTGCATCGCCAGGGAGCTGATGCTCATCAAAATCAGATACAACAAGGGCAACCGCCGGGAGATTATGGAGCTGTGCGAGATCATGAAGGCTCAGATTGTGGATATGTCCAAGCATTTCATGATGATTCAGATCTGCGACGAGCCGGAGAAGATAAAGCTCATGATTAAGATGCTCCAGACCATCAGCATCGTGGAGGTGGCCCGCACCGGAACAGTGGCGCTCTCCAAGTGCGCGGAGAATGACGAGGGGTGACGGCTTTTGAAGGATAGGCCGTTTATTGTATTTGCTGTGTAGGAGGGAGACAGTATGGCGGATGCAAGCTACCCATTTGCCCTACAGAAGGGAAGCATTCTGGCAGGGCAGTACATCATTGAAGAGGTGCTTGGACAGGACGGATTTGGAATCACCTACAGAGCGACGGACTATAAAAATAGCCAGCAGGTCGCAATCAGGGAATTCTTTCCGGACACCTTGGCGACCAGGACCCAGGCGACGGTCACGGTATTTCCCGGGGAGCGGGGAGAGAGCTTTGCCCATGGGAAGACATGCTTCCTACAGGAGGCGGAGACCCTGGCTGAGTTTATCGGAAACGAGAACACCGTCCGCGTACACAGCTACTTCGAGGAGAACCAGACGGCCTATTATGTCATGGATTTCGTGGAGGGGGCCAGCCTGGATGCCTATATTAAGGAACAAGGCGGAAGGATTGGGTATGAGGAGGCGGAGAAGCAGCAGGCTTTCAGGCAGGCGCTTTTAGGGGAGGGCGCCCCGGTGTCTTGGGATGATAGGGAAGCGATGCCCGGGCCAGTGCCCCAGAGGATATCCGCCGCGTCGCCGGAGCAGGCGGCAGGTCTCCTGGAGCGGCCAGGGCAGAGCAGGCCGGAACGGAAGGGAAAGCTTCTCTGGGCAGGCATCGGTTCGGGCGTGGCAGCATGCGTGGCGCTTGCAGCGATCATCATGGTTTCTGTCGGTCAGGGGAACAGGGGCGAGGATGCAGACAGCCGCCAAGAAGCCCGCTATGAAAAGACGGATGAAGCTGCCTTATATAGCACGGCGGAGCCCCAGCCTGAATCCGAAGAAGAGCCGGAGCCCACGGCAGAGCCGGAAGTGACAGAGGAGCCGGAAGCGAAGCCGGCAATGCAAATTTCCCGCAGGGATTTGGATGCCGGGATAGTGGGGAATACACCAAATAACATTGCCCAGAATGGAGAGTATTTATGGGGGGATTACCGCCTATTTATGACATGGCCGGGGATGGATGGTTTTTTTTGCTTTGATGTGTCGTCCGGCGATTCCTATGCGGTCGAGGAGGAGGGAAATATAAGCTGCATCAGCAATGTAGACGGGCAGGTCTACTATTTAAAGGACAAAAAGGCATATTGCGCGGGCGTGGACGGCACCGGGAAAGCAGAGATACCGGAGCTGGAAGAGTTTGCGCCCATATTCCACCTCTATCTTTCGCAGGATTTTTACTATGTCCACCACCAGGGAGGGCTGCAGTGCGTTGAGCGGAATACGGGAAAGACGAGGGGGACAGTGAGTCTGACCGAACCTCAGTATTTTACTTTCGTGGGCGGATATCTCTATTATATAACTTATGCAGCCGATGGAAGCTACGTATGGAGACTCCCGGCGGACGATTTCGAGGCAGAGGCCGAGGAAGTCCTCGGGCCGGAGGACAACATCTACGAATGTTATGAAATTGTTTCGGATGGAGATTACCTATATGCGCTATGTGACGTTCTCGGTACCCAAATGGTACATGTTATTCAATATGACACGAAAAAGGCCAGCATCGTCTCCAGATATGGGATTGGGAGAGAGGAAGGGATGAGTGTCTTCGGCATTAATGTCAGCAACCAGTATATATATTTTGTCTACCATGACTTTGAACACAATGGTGAGAGAGCGGTGTATCGGTTCAAGGCGGAGGAGGGTGCGACTTCCACTGAGCTGCAGCTTGTATATGAGGGAGCTGAGAATCAGGAACTGCACAAGGTCATTGCCTCGGAAAAAAGCCAGTCGCTTGCAATCTATGGGTATACAGATGGCCTAAACGAGATGATGGTTTTGACAAAGATGGACGGAAGCGGGGAACCAGAGATTTTGGATAAGTCGATGTTTTCGTGGGATGCTTCGTGGGACGAGCGTTAGTGTTGACATTCAGGCCGGAAATTGGTATGATAGCGAAAGAGTTTTAAGGAGAGGGGGATGTCTTTAAGATGGAAGAGAGGCACTCTGTAGAAACACATTTGAATGAGCTGCTCTGTAAATGGCGCAGGATCCTGCGGCTGGAGGAAAGCTGGGACGTGAAGCTGGAGATTGTCATGGATTCTTCCTTCCATAAGACAGGCGACTTTAAGGTGGACTGTACGGACAAGAAGGCAATCCTTCTGCTCAATGGAGCAAATCCGAAGCAGGAGAACCTGGAGGAGGTCATCGTCCATGAACTGCTGCATCTGAAGCTTTACCCCCTGGATCAGGTCACGGAGTCGCTGATTACAGCCAACTATGAGGAGGGCAGCGGGGCTTACAGCTTCGCCTACACCCAGTTCATGGTGACCCTGGAGGTCACGGTGGAGGAGCTGGCCAAGTGCTTCCTGAAGCAGTACGGGGAGGACAGGGAGATTTCCTATGGCAGATGCCATACCATGAAAAGCTATGACGAGCTGTTCGAGGGGCTGAAGCCGCTGGAATGAGAGCGAAGCCCGGGGAGCGCGATATGTGGGGCCGGACAGAGGACGTGCGCGGAAGCATGGAAGCCGGTGCACAGATATGAGGTTGAAAAAGAAAAAGGAGAGGGTGGAAATTTGATGCAGAAGAAAGTATTCCAATTGCTGGTCAACAATACATCCGGCGTCCTGAGCCGGATTTCAGGGCTTTTCGCCAGGCGCGGCTATAATGTGGAGAGCATTACGGCAGGCGTGACCTCGGATCCCCGCATCACCCGCATCACGATTGTGGCATCCGGCGACGATGAGATTCTGGAGCAGATCGAGAAGCAGGTGGCCAAGCTGGAGGATGTGCGGAATATCAAGGAATTGAAGCCGGAAAAGAGCGTATACCGGGAGCTGATCATGGTGAAGGTCCGCGCCACCGCGGAGCAGAGGCAGGGAGTCATCTCTGTGGCGGACATCTTCCGGGCGAAGATCATCGATATCGCGCCGGAGAGCCTGATGATTGAACTCACGGGCAACCAGCAGAAGATTGACGCCTTCATCGGCCTGTTGGAGGGATATGAGATTCTGGAGCTGGCCCGGACAGGCATCGCAGGCCTGGGAAGGGGCACGGAGCCTGTGGTGCGCCTGGACTAATAGATGCAGGAGGGGAGTATTCCCCACTGCTCTCAGCATGACAAGAGGAAGCCGAAGGCAGCCAGGCACAGGCCGACCCGACTGCTCGCTGCGGGAGGCGTTTTCGTGTGGAAAGATATTTGTCCCTTGCAGCATCGACAGGATGCCAGGACCGTTTCGCGACGGCCAGACACGGCATCCAATTCGCTGCGTAGGAATGAACATAGAATCAAACAACAAAACGGAGGAAACGAGAAATGGCAAAGATTTTTTATCAGGAAGACTGTAACCTGTCCCTTCTGGAGGGAAAGACCATCGCGATCATCGGCTACGGCAGTCAGGGACACGCCCACGCGCTGAACCTGAAGGAGTCCGGCTGCCATGTGATCATCGGCCTGTACGAGGGCTCCAAGTCCTGGGACAAGGCCGTGAAGCAGGGCTTCGAGGTGTTCACAGCGGCGGAGGCAGCAAAGCAGGCAGACATCATCATGATTCTGATTAACGATGAGAAGCAGGCAGACCTCTACAAGAAGGACATCGAGCCCAACCTGGAGGAGGGCAATATGCTGATGTTCGCCCACGGCTTCAACATCCATTTCGGCTGCATCGTGCCGCCCGCCTATGTGGACGTGACCATGATTGCGCCCAAGGGGCCGGGACACACCGTGCGCAGCGAGTACCAGGAGGGCAAGGGCGTTCCCTGCCTGATTGCCGTAGAGCAGGATGCCACAGGCAAGGCCCAGGACATCGCTCTGGCATACGCCCTGGGCATCGGCGGCGCAAGGGCCGGCGTCCTTGAGACTACCTTCCGCACCGAGACCGAGACAGACCTCTTCGGCGAGCAGGCTGTGCTCTGCGGCGGCGTCTGCGCCCTGATGCAGGCGGGCTTCGAGACATTGGTGGAGGCCGGCTATGACGAGAGGAACGCTTACTTCGAGTGCATCCATGAGATGAAGCTTATCGTAGACCTAATCTACCAGAGCGGCTTCGCCGGCATGCGCTATTCCATCTCCAACACCGCCGAGTACGGCGATTACATCACCGGCCCCAAGGTCATCACCGAGGAGACCAAGAAGGCCATGAAGAAGATCCTCAGCGACATCCAGGACGGAACCTTCGCCAAGGAGTTCCTGCTGGATATGTCCCCCGCCGGAAAGCAGGTGCACTTCAAGGCCATGCGGAAGCTGGCCAGCGAGCATCCCGCGGAGAAGGTGGGCGAGGATATCAGGAAGCTCTATAGCTGGAACAATGAGGATGATAAGCTGATCAACAACTAAAGCGGTCTGCTTCTCGAAACGGAACATCCCACAGG
>CAMQOJ010000347.1 GCA_947003375.1 uncultured Lachnospiraceae bacterium | reverse complement strand
GACAGAGGGAGGGGACAGGTAGAAGTATTTCAATACAGCCAGTGCAACCCTGATATCCATTATATGGTAAACCTCGACCAGCGCCTGAAGACCATAAAAGAGCGATACATCGAGAGAGGCACCTATTTCATCATCAACCGCGGCCGACAGTACGGTAAAACGACCACATTGCTCCTTCTAGCCGACTATCTGAAGACAGATTACCTGGTACTGTTCTTTGACTTTCAAGATCTGACCACCTCTGTCTTCCAAGATGAGTCCAGCTTCGTAAAGGGAATCATCAGATGTTTTAAGGGCGCGCTGGAAGATTATGCGGTAGGCTCTTTAGACGCAAAGCGGAAAGAAGAATTTCTCCAGGTCCTGGACGGCCAGTATGACATGACAGAGATGTTTACCCGATTCAGTCAGATATGCGGAATGTCAAAACAGCCTGTGATACTCATGATTGACGAGGTTGACAGCGCTTCCAACAATCAGGTATTCATCGACTTCCTTGCGCTGCTTCGAAGGTATTACCTAAGCAGGGCAAAAAAACCGGCCTTTCATTCCGTAGTCCTGGCAGGTGTATATGACATCAAGAATCTGAAGCTGAAAATGCGCCCCTCAGAAGAACAGCGGTATAATAGTCCATGGAATACTCACGAAGGCAACGAGCCAAGTGAACGCGTGCTTTCATTTGGCGACTGCCCGTGGAATCAAATGGTGCATGCACCATTTGATATTGCGGCAAAGTTTGCAATGGATATGGACTTTTCGGCTGAACAGATTGCAGGAATGCTCCGGGGCTATGAATCAGACCATCAGACCGGAATGCCCATAGAGGAATTAGCCGCTGAGCTTTATCGATATACCTCAGGTTATCCCTATCTGGTGTCGGCAATCTGCAAAACAATGGACGAGGAACTGCCGGAAATGCAAAAGTTTTCGGATAAAAGAAGCATATGGGCAAAAGAGGGTATCGTTGAGGCAGTCAAAATTATCTTAAAATCAAAGCCCCCTCTTTTTGACAGTATGACAAAACAATTCGATATGTATCCGGATTTGCGGAACATGATAGAGCAGATTCTGTATCAGGGCAGGAAAATACCTTTCAGTCCTGCAGAAAAATCCATCGACCTGGGGCTTATGTTCGGATTTCTAAAAGATGAAAACGGATATGTAGCTGTGGCGAACCGTATCTTTGAGATGTATCTGCTGGATTTATTTATTGCGGAAGAGGCCGTGACAAGCGACATGTATTTCTATAGCCAGGGCAGCAAGAATCAGTTCATTACGGGAAATCGGCTTGATATGGAGCTGGTGCTGGCAAAGTTCGTAGAGCATTTTACAGATATCTATGGAGACAATGACGAAAAATTCATCGAAGCCTACGGCCGTAAGTTCTTCCTGCTGTATCTAAAGCCAATCATCAATGGAACCGGGAATTATTATGTCGAAGCCCAGACCAGAGATGCCAAGAGGACAGATGTGATAGTGGATTATCTCGGAGAGCAGCTTGTAGTGGAGCTCAAAATATGGCATGGCAACGAATACAATGAAAGGGGAGAAAAACAGCTACTTGAATATCTGGATTATTTCCGTCAGGAGAAAGGATATATGCTCAGCTTCAACTTCAATAAAAAGAAGACAGTCGGGATGAAGAGAATACGGATAGAAGACAGAACCATTGTGGAGGCAGTGGTTTAAGGGGAGGCGCTAACCTTGCGCCTCCTTTTCCATCCCCTTCAACTCCTTCACCACCATCACCACAATCACCTGCGTCAGCACAAAAGTCAGCAGATCCGCCACCGGCTGGGCCAACTGCAGCCCCAGGACTCCATATATCCCCGGCAGAATCAAAATCGCCGGGATGAAGAACAGCCCCTGTTTGCCGATGGCCGTAAGCGTTGCCCGGAAGCTGTAGCCGATGGACTGGGTCAGCATATTCCCGATAATAGTGAAGGACTGAATCGGCAGCAGCACGCACTGCATCTTCAGCGCCAGGGCCCCTATCCTGACCACCTCCGCGTCTTCCCGCCGGAACAGGCGCATGATGGGCGTGGAGACGGCGAACATCACCACCGCCATCACCAGCAGGAACACGAAGGCCACCCTGCGGCAGAAATAATACGCCTCCAGCACCCGCCCGTAACGCTTCGCACCGAAGTTGAAGCCGCACACGGGCTGGAAGCCCTGGCCGAAGCCGATTAGCGCCGAATTGATAAACATCATGATCCTGGTGACGATGGACATAGCCGCCACCGCCGCGTCCCCGAAGCCGGACGCCGCCACGTTCAGCAGCACAGAGGCCACGCTGGCCAGGCCCTGGCGTCCCAGAGTGGGCATCCCGGCGGACAGAATCTCTTTGTACACCCATCCCTTCATGGTGAAGAACTTCGGATGGGGCTTCAGCACGTTCCCCGACCGAATCACCAATGTCAGCAGAATCAGGAAGCTGACGAACTGGCTGAAGATCGTGGCGATTGCAGCGCCGGAGATGCCCATCTCGAACCCGAATATCAGCACCGGATCCAGGATGACGTTCAGCACGCCTCCGGCCGTGATTCCAAGCATGGACAGGGCCGCGTTCCCCTGGGAGCGCAGGTGGTTGTTGAACACGAAGGACACGGTCATGTAGGGCGCGGCAATCAGGATGTATTTCCCGTAATCCCTGGCATAGGGCGCTATGGTCTCCGTGGCCCCCAGGGCCCGGACAAGGGAGTCTATATTCCAGATGCCGAACACTGCCAGCAACAGCCCAAAGAAGAAAGCGGTATACACCGCGGTGGAGCAGGCCCTCTGGGCCCTGTCCTGTTCCTTCGCCCCCAGCATCCGGGACATGTAGTTTCCGCTGCCCATGCCCAGCGTAAAGCCTATGGCCTGAATCATG
Organism: uncultured Lachnospiraceae bacterium; assembly: GCA_947003375.1. Taxonomy (GTDB): domain Bacteria; phylum Bacillota; class Clostridia; order Lachnospirales; family Lachnospiraceae; genus Acetatifactor. Next base: position 2,179 of record CAMQOJ010000347.1, on the reverse strand, counting down.
GCCATCAAAGAGAAGTTCACGCCCACGGCGCCGGAGGCGCTGGTGCTCAATTGGCTTACGAAAAAGGTGTCCGCCATGTTGTAGATGGAGGTAATCAGCATGCTGATGATGGTGGGCACCGCCAGCCGGGGAATCAGCTTGTTCACAGGGGTCTCCACCATCATTTTGTACTTTTCTTCATATGTCAGTGCGTGTTTCATCGTTTTTCTCCTGTTCTGCTCCTCTTTCCATGTCGTCATCTCTTGCCCGGCCCGGCTGCGCTTTCCTATCCCACCTCTCACCCCTGGCGCAGCCCGGCAGAGCGGATTGCCCGGAACCCGCCCCTTAGAACACGAACTCCTGCTGCTCCATCACCTCAATCTGGGTCGCCAATATAGTCTCCTCCTCAGACCCCCGCATGTGCTCCGCCCGCAGGTACTGCATGTCGTTTCGCAGGTTGGCGGCAATCAATGTCAGGACGTAGATATTGTCGAACCGGTTGTAGATGGATTCCCCGCCCAGTCCCGTCAGGCAGATCAACTGGGTGTTGGCCTTCTTCGCCATGTCCATCAGGGGCTTCAGCAGATGGGAGGCATTGGTCTGGGCGAAGGGGTTGTCCATGAGCAGCACCTTGCCCTCATTCAGGTCGGCGAAGAGATCCGTGTCATCCTTCCGCATATAGTATAACAGCGCGGACAGGATGACGAACGCGGACAGAAAGCCCTCCCCGCCGGAGTTCTTCGCCACGTCCGCCCAGGTGATGGGGTATTCCCGCTGTTCCTCAATCTTGTACAGGCGGATCTGGATGTTGCCGATTCCCACCACCGCGTCATAGAGCCCCCTGGTGGTGATCCGCGTGCCCAAAAATTCCTGCAGGTTCCCGTTCTCCTCCAGCAGGGCGATTCCCCTGGCCGTCACGTCGTCGATATAGTCCTGGAGCCGCAGGGCGAACATGCTCTCGTTCTCCGCCCAGTCCGGCGGCTCCACCCGCAGCATCTTCACGGGCCGCTCTCTGACGGTGATGGTGGAATTGCGGTCGATCCTGCCCAGGTTCTCGTGCACCTCTTTCAGGTAATCCCCGAAGAGCTCCGTAATCTTCTCCTTTTCCTTCTCCACCATGGAGATGTCCACCTGGAGCTTCTCCATCAGGCTGTCGTAGGAGGCTATGGTGGTGTCCAGCTGCCTGATGACCCGCTCCGCATCCTCCGTCAGCTGCAGCATGGCCTCCAGGGGCTTCCGGTAGAAGTCCTCCCCAAATTCCTCCATCCTGACCATCCGGTTCAGCGCCCGGTCCAGGGATGCCCTTGCCTGGCCGCGCTGTTCCAGGCCGGCATTGTAGTCCCGGATCAGCAGGCCCTTCTGCTTCGTCAGCTCCGCCCCGCTCAAGGCGCCCAGGTCGAACTCCCAGACTATGGCCTCCGGGCCCTGGCCTTCCGCCGGCGTCTGCGAATCATCCGGCTCAGCCGTCGGCTCCTCCTCCGCGAATTCCTCATATTCCGCCAGCGCCGTCAGGTTGTTCCTGTAATCCTGCACCCTTCTGTCCGTCAGCTCCTTCTCCTTCCGGGCCTCCTTCTGCCGGTACTCCAGCTCCCGGATGGCGTCCTCGAAGCGTATGCTCTGGATTTCCTCTCTGGGGGCAGGCTCCTCCCTCTGGCAGCGCTCCCTGATTTCTTTCAGTTTTCCGTCTTTTTCCTGACGAAGCAGCGCGCACTGGATTTCCTCCCTGTGGATGAGGTTCCTCTGTTTTTCCAGCTTCCTGTCCTGATCCTCCAATTGGATTTCCTGGTGGGTCTCCTCCTTCCTGTCATAGGCCACAGCCTCCCAGTCCTCCCGGGCCAGGCCGTGCTTCTTCGCCAGGGCCTCCAGCTCCTCCAAATCTCTGTCGTACCGCTTCTGGGCGCTGCGGACGCGCTCCTCCAGCTCCTTCTGCTGGGCGCTGATTCCGCCCGTGATGATTTCAAAGCGGCTCTCGGCCTCCCTGGCCTGTGGCTCCGTGAAGGTCTCCCCGCTTTCCTCCGGAGAAGGATACTGTCTGTATGTCTCCAGCTTCTCCCCGCAGGCCCGGCCCTCCCGCTCCAGCAGCGCCAGGCGGTTCTTCTCCGTCTCCAGCTTCTGCTCCCGCCTGGCATTCTTCTCCGTCTCCAGCTTCTGGAGCTGTCTCTTATACACATCTGACGCTGCCGACGAAGAGACTCGTGTA
>CAMQOJ010000346.1 GCA_947003375.1 uncultured Lachnospiraceae bacterium | reverse complement strand
GCCAGCACACCCCCCAGTCCCCCGCGGAATGCCTGGCTGTATCTAAACCCCATTGAGGGGATTCCCCTTTTCCGCAGAGGGCCCCCCTTTTTTGGAAAGCCCCCTCAGAACCTCAAATCCGAATCACTTCACCGCCCCGTTCGTGACTCCATTCAGAATCTGCTTCTGACAAATCATATAGAAAATCAGAATCGGAATCAGCGAAAGCAGATAAGACGCAAACGCCAGATTATAATTCGTCCCGAACTGCGACTGGAAATTCAACTGCGCCAACGGCAGCGTGTTCTCCCCGGATCCCGCCATGATGATCAACGGCGTCATCACGTCATTCCACACAGCCAGCGCCGTGATCACAGCCACCGTGGCATGCATGGGCCCCATGATCGGGAAGATGATGCTCCAGTACGTCCTCAAGGTAGAGGCCCCGTCCACCTTGGCCGCCTCCTCCAGCGCAATCGGAATATTCACCAGATACCCCGAGTACAACATAATGTTCATGGGCATATAGAACACCACATACAGCAGGATGACCCCCACCCAGTTGGCCAGATGCAGCTCTGCCGTCTGCTTCGCCAGAGGCATCATCAGAATCGCGAAGGGAACGAACATACCGCTGACGATGAACAGATACACGAAACTGTAGAACTTGCTGTGGGCCTTGTTCCGCCCCAGCGCATACCCCATCAGGGAATGCACCAGCACCGACAGCACGATCGTAGTCACGGAGATCAGCAGGCTGTTGCGCAGGGAATGCCAGAAATCCGTCACCCGCATGGCCTCCCTGAAATTGTCCAGGCTCCAGGTCCTGGGCAGGGAAAGGATGCCGCCGATGCTGTTGGTCATCTCAGAGGGCTGTTTGAAAGCGATCACAATGGTCATGTACAAAGGAAAGATGATTGTGGAGAGGCCCAGGATCAACAGTATCATGACGCCTCTGTTGGATTTTCCTATGGATGATGTATGTTTCATAACTGCTCCTCCTTTGAGCTGGAAAATTTCATCTGCGCTACCGAAAGCACCACGATCACAATGAAGAATACCACCGCATTGGCGCTCTGGAACCCGAACTGCCCGCCTGACATACCGTTATTGTAGATCAGATAGGAGATGGATTCCGTGCTCTGCGCAGGGCCGCCTTTGGTCAACGCCATGATCTGGTCGAAGACCATCAGGAAGTTCTTCACGCACAGCACCATATTGATGGAGAAGAACGGGATGATCAGGGGGAAGGTCAGGTAGCGGAACTGCTTCCAGCCCGTGGCCCCGTCAAGCCCCCCCGCCTCGTACACATCCTCGGGAACCGTCTGCAGGCCCGAGATATAGATGATCGTGTTCATGGCGATGGCCTGCCAGGCGCATACGATCATGACGCCGATCCACGCCTTGCTGGGGCTGGACAGGATGCTGCTGCTCAGCGCCTTGATCCCTGTCATGTCCGCCAGCGCGGGGATGATGTAAGTAAAGAAGTAGTTGAAGATATAGCCAACTACCAGGGAACCCAGGATATTGGGCAGGAAATACGCTCCCCGGAAGAACCCCTTGGCCCGGATCTTGCTGTTCAGGGCCATGGCCAGAAGCAGGCTGATCACATTCACCACCACCGTAGACACCAGAGCCAGCTTGATGGTGAACCAATAGGATTTCCCTACGCGGGCATCCGAAAACAAATCGATGTAATTCCGGAACCCAACCCAGTCGTACTTGCCGAAGCCCCTGAAATTCGTGAAGCTGTACACCACGCCGCGGATCAGCGGGATGGTATTGAAGCAGACGAACAGGGCAAGAATCGGTATGGTAATCAGCAGAAACGTTCTTTGTCTGTCATTTTTCATAGTCTAACACCCCTTCTCGGTTTTTCCTGTCATTGATTGTTCTGGGCATACTCCTGCACCATGCGGATGATATCCCTGTTGTACCTCTGCCAGTTCCTGTCGAAATCGGCCAGAAATGCGTCCACGTCCTTCTCGATCAGGAAGGTCTGGAGCAGAGCGTCCACAGACATCTCCGAGGGATAATAGTGGTCCTGGTAGTCCGTCATGTTCCCCGACTCGATGAACTCCAGCATGCCGTCCAGCATGGAGGCCAGCCGGAACTCCCCGTTCTTGCAGGGAACCGCGTTCTGGTCGTCGATGTAGCGCTGGATGTTCTCGTCCGCCAGCAGGAAGTCCAAGACTTCATAGGCCGCCTCCTTGTTCTCGCAGCCGTCCATGACGCAGAACCCAAGGTCGATGCCGGAGTTCAGCGTCCTGTCCTCTTTGTTGTCGCAGGCCGGCATCACGAAGGAATCGATGTCCAGATCCGGATTCACGGACAGGATCTGGGGCGTGGCATAGCTGCCGATGGGGTACATGGCCGATTCCCCTCTGGCGAAAGCGGTACAGGCGTCATTGTAGCCGTAGGCGAAGGGATCCTCCGGCCCGTAGGGCAAAAGCTGCATGTACTTCTCCGCCAGCTCCCTGTACTGATCCGTGAAAGTGGTCTCGCCTCTGTTCACCTGCTTCGTGGTGTCCGCGGGGGCCAGCTCCACGGCCATGGCGTTCCAGGGCGCCAGGCAGGTCCAGGTGTCCTTGAAGCCGAAGTAGAAGGGCAGTATCCCCTCCCCCTGGATCTGGTCGCAGAGCGCCAGCAGCTCATCCCAGGTCTGGGGTATCTCCCAGCCGTGCTGAGCGAACATCTCCCTGTTGTACAGCACCCCCGCCGCGTTGGCCACATAGGGCACGATGTAAGTGCCGTCCACGGGCACCAGCTCCAGGGCCTCCGCGATGTCCAGGTATCCCTGGTTGATGCTCCCAAGCCCGCCGTACTCCGACACGTCCTCCAGAATCTGGGCATCCACAAAATAGGAATAATTGATGTCGCCGCCGATTCCTATGATGTCCGGATAGTCCTCTCTGATGAACCGGGTCTTTAAGATGGTCATCGCATCGTTGGGGGAACTGATCGTCAGGTGGATGTCGTCATGTGTGGCATTGAACTGCTCTTCCACCGTCTTGAAGTAGTTCGCCGCTTCCGGTTTGTACTGGACGATCTCAATCTCCGTCTTCTGACTGTCCCCGGAGGCTCCACATCCCGCGAGAGGAACCGCTGCCGCCATACAGCCCAGTGCCAGTCCCACGCATTTCATTCTCTTTCCCTGGAATGCTCTTCTTCCCTGGAATGCTTTTCTTCCATGGGATGCTTTTCTTTCATTCATGGCATTCACTCCTTCTTTTTTTGGTAAAAAAATGATAACATACCTTTATGCTATCGTTAAATAGCATTATTTTGCATGTTCTATTCCATTATGCCACTTTTTTAGAATTTTGTTGCAGTCGGCTAGCATTTTGGTATATAATCACGATCATAGGGTTCGCGAAGCGGTTTCTATGATATAATGTGATTAATGACTTTTGCGAAAGATTGTTTCATGACATGTAGTATAATATTACACAGAGGGGTATCTTATGAGCGAGGTAATTTTTTCCGTCTTTCCAAGCGAGAATTTTATTGACCTTGGACTCTATCAATTCGGCTGGGAGCAGTGCGACCCTTCCCATTCCTATGGCCCGGCTGCCAGAAACCACTATCTCTTCCACCTGTGCCTGTCCGGCACGGGCCGGCTCTACGCGGAGGCCTCCAAAGGCAAATCCAACGAATACCAGATCAAGAGCGGCCAGGGCTTTCTCCTGTTCCCCAACCAGATAGCCACCTATATCGCCGATCAGGAGCTTCCCTGGGAATACGCCTGGCTGGAATTCGACGGGCTGCGGGTGACGGAAAGCCTTGCGCGGGCAGGGCTGTCCCCCACCCGGCCGGTATACAGGGCCCACCACAAGGACATCTACCAGACCATGAAGGACGAAATGCTCTACATCGTGCACCACAAGGAGGAGACTCCGCTCCACCTGATCGGGCATCTCTATCTGTTCCTGGACAGCCTGGTCCGTTCCTCCGCCTCGCCCTCCGCCCAGGCCGAACAGGGAGGGCGTCTGCGTGACTTCTATATGAAAGAGGCCTTCGCCTTCATCGAGCAGAACTTCCAGAACGATATCTCCGTGGAGGACATCGCCGCGACCTGCGGCCTGAACCGGAGCTATTTCGGGAAAATCTTCCATGAGAGCACAGGGAAATCCCCCCAGGAATTCCTGATCTCCTACCGCATGACCAAGGCAACGGAGCTTTTAAAACTGACAGACCTGTCAATTTCTGACATCGGGAATGTGGTGGGCTATCCGAACCAGCTGCATTTTTCCAGGGCGTTCAAAAATGTGTATGGGATGTCGCCCAGGGACTGGCGGTATGCGCATGGGGGGAAGCGCCATCGTTAGTGAGGGTCTGGGCCGGATATATCCTCCTGTGCGCTGCCGCTGATATCCTCCTGGCCCGGAAGACCAGGCCCTCCTCATCTCCAGGCCGTCCCTGCCCATAGCTGAATCCCCGGCTGCATGAAAACGGAAGAAGGCCCCGGACAGAGAAAGGGCGCAGCCCGCAGGCTGCGCCTTTGATGGAAAGGTTCGGTCTTCACTCCAGGACAGTGCTCCTGTACTCGATGGAGGCCACTTCCTCCTCCTTGAGGATGAAGACGAGCTTCATGCCGCCCTTTCTGTAGATGATCATGCCACACTCCTCCGTGCCGCCATCGGGATAGGCCTGGAGCACCTTGTCCCGGGAGTCCCCGATGCAGATGCCCTCCTGGGTGGCCACGGAATCGTCCTTCAGGACCACTGCGGACACGTAGTCCTTGTCGCCGGTGGGATAGGTGTCCAGCTCGAAGCCGTTGTAGGTGTATGTCTTGTCCAGGCCCTCAAAGGCGCAGCTGGCCGCCTCGAAATAGGAGACCGGCTCCCCGAGCTGCTCCAGGATCGGGGCCGCGTCCGCGTCCATTTCTATGGTGGCGCCCTTTGCGGTGAACTGATAGCCCGCTCCGGATGCGGCGCCGCCCTGGCCGGAATCCTGCTGCCCTTCCTGGGCCCCGCCGTCCTGCTGCCCCTCGCCTGCCGCCTCCCCGTCTTCCGAAGCGCCGCCTTCACCCGCCCCGGAGGTAAGGTCCACCGGTTCCATGTTCTGGACGCTTCCGCCGATGGTCTTC
>CAMQOJ010000345.1 GCA_947003375.1 uncultured Lachnospiraceae bacterium | reverse complement strand
CTATCTGCGCACTGTACATGCTTTGGCTGTTTTGTAGTTCCGCCAATGCATGTACAGCGGTTTATACCAGCTGTGCCTGCACGGCGGTGAGGGCTACGACGCCTACGATGTCCTGCCAGGAGCAGCCCCTGGACAGGTCGTTGACAGGCCTTGCGATGCCCTGCAGCATGGGGCCGTAGGCCTCCGCACCGCCCAGGCGCTGCACCAGCTTGTAGCCGATATTGCCCGCGTCCAGGTTGGGGAAGATCAGGATGTTCGCCCTGCCGCCCACCGGGCTTCCGGGGGCCTTGGACTTGGCCACGCCGGGCACCAGAGCCGCGTCCAGCTGCAGCTCGCCGTCTATCAGCAGATGAGGGTACTCCTCCCTGGCGATCCGGGTGGCCTCCACCACCTTGTCCACCATCTGGTGCTTTGCACTGCCCTTGGTGGAATGGCTCAGCATGGCGATGACGGGCTTGGGGCCAATCAGGGACTTGAAGCTCCTGTAGGAGGTCTCCGCGATGGCCGCCAGCTCCTCCGCCGTGGGATCCTGGTTCAGGCCGCAGTCCGCGAAAAGGAAAGTGCCGTCATCCCCCTGATCCTTGAACTGGGTATCCATGACGAAGAAGGCGGACACCAGCTTCACGCCGGGGGCAGTCTTTAAAATCTGCAGGGCAGGCCGCAGGGTCTCCGCGGTGGAATGGCAGGCGCCGGCCACCATGCCGTCCGCGTCACCGGCCTTCACCATGACGATGCCGAAGGTGAGATAGTCGTTCAGCAATGTCTCCCTGGCCTTCTCCGGCGTCATGCCCTTGGCCTTCCTGGTCTCATAGAGCAGCTCCACATACTCATCCAGTTTGGAGGTCTTGGCGGGGTCGATGACCGCCACGCCGGTAAGGTCTACCTCCAGCCAGCCTGCGCCGTCCGTAATCTTCTCCTCATTGCCCACCATGATGATATCGGCAATGCCCTCTTCCACAATCTTCGCCGCGGCTATCAGCGTCCTCTTGTCCTTGGACTCCGGCAGCACGATTGTCTTCTTGTCGATTTTCGCCCTGTCCTTGATTTTGTCAATATATGACATATCCCTTCTCCTTTCCAGCGCTTTTTCCGCTATCCCCATATCCATTCTGCCTTGCAGACCGTCTGCCTCGCGGTAAATATTAATAATATTTTCACTTAACAAACTTTATTATCCATATTATACTAAAAAAGGAAACAATGCACAAGGAGAAATATGCGCTTAATTGTATATTTTCTGATACACAGACATTTTCCCCTGACCTGACAATATCCACAGTTAAGCTGTTGTAAACGCTTTCAAGTGTGTTATTTTTTTCACATTGCCGCTTGACATTTGTATTCGAAAAACCGATAACACGGACAGGAGGCCAGCCCATGCGGGTAAACGGAATCATTGCGGAATACAATCCCTTTCATAACGGGCACAGATATCAGATGGAGGAATCCCGCCGCCTCACCGGGGCGGACTATACCGTCATCGTCATGAGCGGGGACTTCGTCCAGCGGGGAGCGCCGGCCCTGGCGGACAAGCATGCCCGGGCCGAGATGGCCCTGCGCTGCGGCGCGGACCTGGTGCTGGAGCTCCCCGCGCTCTACGCCGCCTCCAGCGCCGAATCCTTCGCCGCCGGGGCCGTGGCGCTGCTCCACGGGCTGGGGGCCGTCACCCATCTGTGCTTCGGCAGCGAGTGCGGCGATGTGGAAGCCCTCCGGGGAATCGCCCGGTTCCTCCTGGAGGAGCCGGATTCCTACCGCGCCGCCCTGAAGGCTTTCCTGAAGCAGGGGCTGTCCTATCCAAGCGCCAGGGCCGGGGCCATAACAGCCTGCCGGGAAGCCGGGGAAGCGCTTCCGGAGGGATGCGGCGAAATCCTGGCTTCACCGAATAACATACTGGGAATTGATTATATCAAGGCGCTTTTACGTCTTGAGAGCGACATGGTTCCCGTGACGATACAGAGGGTGGGAGCCGGATATCATGAGGGCTTCTATGACGGATTCCCTGCGCCTGCGCAGCCTGCTTCCAGGCCGGGGCAGGAGCCGGGGCCGTCCCTTTCCTCCGCCCTGGCCATCCGCCAGGCGTTACAACAGGGATGCACGCCGGCCCGGCTGGCTGGCTTCATGCCCGGGGAGTCGCTGCAGATTCTGAGCTCTTACACGGAAAAGGCCAGGCTCCTCCACGCAGACGACTTCTCTCCTCTCCTGTTCTACAGGCTACTAATGGAGCAGGGGCAAGGATATGAAAAATATATGGACGTATCCCAGAGCCTTTCAGACCGCATCGCGAGACAGTTGAACGGCTTCGCAGGCTATGAGAGCTTTTGTGAGTTATTGAAGACAAAGAATATGACCTATACCAGAATCAGCAGATGCCTGCTGCACATCCTGCTGGGCATCGAGAAGGCCCACATGGAGCTGGGGCAGAGCTTAGGCCATGCCCCCTACGCCAGGGTGCTGGGCTTCCGCCGCCAGGCCGCGCCGCTACTCGGGGCCATTGGAAAGCTTTCCTCCGTCCCGCTCGTCACCAAGCTGGCGGACGCAAAAAAGAGCCTGGAGGCAGACGCCTACAGGCTCCTGGAGCTTGATGTCCGAAGCAGCGCACTCTATCGGGCAATGGCCTGCGCACATACCGGGCGGCCGCCAAAGAACGAATTCTCCACGCCGCTGGTAATTTTATGATGCGGAAGCCGCCTGGCTTTCTGTCCCACTCTATCCCCCGTTGTATCTCTCAATTACGCATTCATGGCTTTTGCTGTCTTTGTCATAGCATATCCCTACCAGCAGGAGGTTCTCTTCATACTCCTCCAAAGCTCCCGCATATTTTCTTTCCCGAATCTGGCTGATGGCCCCCTGGGCCGATCTGTCCCATTTCAACTCCACTATCAGCGCAGGCTTGTCTGTGTGTCTCCTCGGCAGGAAAGCAATATCCGCGAACCCTTTCCCTGAAGGCAGCTCCCTGATCAGCGTATAATCCTTTCTGGCCACATAATATGCCAGCGTGATGACACAGCTTAAGGAAAGCTCATTATTGTAGGCAAGCACGGATGTATTCGCCAGATGCACCTCGTCAATCCGCTTCGCCACGCTTTCGCTGTCTCCGCGTATAGTCGCCTCCAGCAGCTCCTCCGATTCCCGCAGCGCGTCCGAAATCCCCTCCCATCCGCTGTACTCCACCGCGTTCCGGAACTCATCCGCCACTTCCTGATTGGGGATATGGACCTCCTTCCGCTCAGCGTCATAAGTCAGATACCCCAGATGCACCAGCAGCGTCAGCACATCATCTTTGCTCTTCATGCTCCACATATCGTTCTGGAATGTCCTGGTATTTATCCTATAGCGCAGACCGGACAGCATGGAAATGATGGCATCCCGCAGACCGTCCTCATTCATCCCTATATAATATTTCAGCGATTCATAGGTCTCTGTCTCCGTCCAGTAGTCTCCGAATTCTCCGTTCTTAACAGCCCTTACGATGGAATTGGGGCTGTATATGGATTTCGCCTGTCGAAAGGAATAACCATCATACCATTTCCTGGCTTCTCCAAAGTCCAGGCCATACCTCCCGCAGAGTCCTTCCACCTCTTCCTCCGTAAACCCTATATACTCTGCCAGCATCTGGGGCTGCAGCATGGTATATTCCCGAAAATCCGTCAGGGCCGACTGGGTGCCGTATTTCTTGATGGGCAGGATACCTGTCATATAGGCTCCTTCAATCATCCTGTCCGTCTGGCTGCTCTTGAACAGTCCCCGGAGCAGTTGGACATACTCCCGCTGCGACTCTGTCTCGTTTTTCTCCTCCCGAAACAGCGCGTCCCACTCGTCAATCAGGATGATGAATCTATGGCCTGTGGCTTCCGCCGTCCTGGACAGCATCATGGGCAGGGAGGCGGACTCTTCCACCATGGGAAAGGCCTCCGCCAACTCCCGCACCACCTGCTCCTGTAGATACCCTACCACCTCTTCCAGTCTGGGTGCCGTGGAGATGAACCATGTGACGTCCAGATAAATCACGTCATAGCGGTTGCGGTGTTCCTGATAGGAGGGATCCTGCACAATCTTCAAATCCCGGAACAGACTGTCGGAATCACAGTTTTTATCGTAGTATGCGCACAGCATCTGGGCGGCATAGGACTTGCCGAATCTTCTGGGACGGCTGACGCAGATCAGCTTTTCTTTCGTGCCTAAGGCGGCATTGACAAAGGAAATCAGTCCTGTCTTGTCCACGTACAGGCCTTTCCGCACGGACCTGAATCCATCATTGCCCACATTCAGATACATTCCCATCCCGCTTCCCCCTTTAGTTCTTGAAGCTGTGTATGGGCGCGGGAATCCGGCCGCCCCGGTCGATGAATCTTTCGCAGCCGAACCGGTTCACGGGCATGATCGGCGCGTAGCCCAGGAGCCCGCCGAACTCCACGGTCTCCCCCACGCCCTTGCCGATGACGGGGATGATGCGGACGGCCGTGGTCTTCTGGTTCACCATGCCGATGGCCATCTCGTCCGCGATGATGCCGGATATGGTGGAGGCTTTGGTGTCCCCGGGGATGGCGATCATGTCCAGCCCCACCGAGCAGACGCAGGTCATGGCCTCCAGCTTCTCCAGGGTCAGGGCCCCTGCCTGCACCGCATTGATCATTCCCTGATCCTCGCTGACCGGAATGAACGCGCCGCTTAGGCCCCCCACGTAGGACGAGGCCATCACGCCGCCCTTCTTCACCTGGTCGTTGAGCAGGGCCAGGGCCGCCGTGGTGCCGGGCGCGCCCGCGTATTCCAGGCCCATCTCGCACAGGATGTCCGCCACGCTGTCCCCGATGGCCGGGGTGGGCGCCAGGGACAGGTCCACGATGCCGAAGGGCACGTTCAGCATGGCCGAGGCCTCCTGGGCCACCAACTGGCCCACCCGGGTGACCTTGAATGCAGTCTTCTTGATGGTCTCGCAGAGCACCTCGAAATTCTCTCCTCGCACCTTCTCCAGGGCGGTCTTCACCACGCCGGGGCCGCTGACCCCTACGTTGATGACTTTATCCGCCTCTGTGACGCCGTGGAAGGCTCCGGCCATAAAGGGATTGTCGTCCGGCGCGT
>CAMQOJ010000344.1 GCA_947003375.1 uncultured Lachnospiraceae bacterium | reverse complement strand
ATTCATACCAGGCATTCGCCGGATGCACTTGCGACGCCCAGCAGGCATTCATACCAGGCATTCGCCGGATGCACTTGCGACGCCCAGCAGGCATTCATACCGGGGATTCAGGCGGCCGCAGGTCAAAACCGCCTTCTGCGCCAGCACTTCCATCACGTCCAGGAAACCATCCCCCAGCTCAAAGTCCCGCTTCACCAAAGACAGCTCCGTACAGGCCAGGACCACGGCCTGGGCCCCCGCATCGGACAGTTCCCGGGCCACCCGCCGGAAAGCCGGAAAGTCCACCGACCGTCCGGCCTTTACCTCTTTATAGATGATGTCCATGACCGCCTGTTGACCTGACCGGTCAGGGAGCACGAACGTAATCCCCTCCTCCGCCAGGGCCCGCTGGAACAGCCCGCTCTCGATGGTGCCGTCCGTCCCCATGATTCCGGCCCTGCGGATTCCCGCTGCCCTCAGGCAGAGCACCGTCTCCCGGATGGCGTCCAGAATAGGGATGCCAATCTCTCTTTCCAGCCTCTTCTGGAAATAATGCGCCGTGACGCAGGGAATGGCAATCACCTCCGCTCCTTGACTCTTTAAGTCAATGCCAACCTCTATCATCTGCGGCAGCGGATTCTCCTCGCTCTGGCCCAGAATGAACCTGGTGCGGTCGGGAATCCGTGGCTTGCTGTGGAGCAGGATCTCCATATGCTCCTGATCCGTCTCCGCATCGCTCATCTGGGTGAGCAACTGCAGGAAATACGCTGTCGCCATGGGGCCCAGGCCGCCGATGACTCCTAGTTTCTTCATATGTATACCATGCCTTTCCGTAACCTGGCTTTCCCCCCGTCCACTGCCATAGTAATCCGGATTTGTATCCTATTCCTACATGAAGTTGTTTCGTAATTGTATATTCTTTCTTAACTTCCATGCAGCCCGCCGCGCCGCCGGATTCTAATTGATCTCCGGGTACAGGGCGGGGTCATAGTCGAACGCGCCGTAATGCTCCGCATTGTATTCCATGAGCTCCGCGTCCGTCCACAGGAAGATGGTGGGATGGTCCGGCCTGGGCGTGGTGTCGAAATGATACCATCCCTCCCCCACGTCCACCAGGTTCCAGTAATGCTCAAAGCTGGTGGGGATCCTCCGGATGTCCAGATTGGGGATTCCGGCCCTGGTCAGCAGGGCCTTGGCCGCACAGGCATAGGCGTAGCAGTCCCCTTTTTTATCCACCAGGCCCTCATAAGCGGCCCGGATCCAGTCCCCCTTCTCCGAGTGGTTGATGTAGGACACATTGCTCAACACATAGCTATAGATGGCCCAGGCCTTGTCCCGCAGGCTCATGTCCGGCTCGATAATCTCCTCCAGCACCGCATCGGCATAGGCATACATCTCCTCCTCGCTGTACATCCTTGCCCTGACGGTCAGGTTCACTGTGGCGCTGGACTGGTTGCCCGCAAGGTCTGTCGCCGTGTAGGTGACCGGATAGACCCCCTCGGTGGTCAGGTCCACGGCCGAGGTATCCACCTCCAGCGTCACGCCCTCCTGGCAGTTGTCCTCCACAGTGACGTTTTTCCGATAGGATATGCTCTCCCCCAGAAAGTAATCCAGATCCACCGCCCCGTGGATCACCGGAGCCTCAGTGTCCTCCCGCAGCGTCAGGCTGGCCCGGGCCGCCGTCTCGTTCCCTCCGCTGTCCCTGGCCACGATCTCCACCTCCTGGGTACCCGCAAGGGACAGATCCGGCTCCTGGCGGAAAGAGAACACGAGCTCCGTGGCATCCTCTGCCGACGCCACGAAATCCTCCGGCTTTCCGGGCACCTGGAGGAAGCTCTCCACGTCATGGACCTCCAGCCGGGGCGGCACAGTGTCCACCACCCGCAGCGTGGAGGCATAGGTCTCCCCGTCTATCTCCAACAGCACCTCATGGTCTCCCACCTGATTGAAATCAATTTCCGACATCCGTGTCAGAAATACGGCGTCCCTTCCCGCCTCCACGAAGCTGTGGATATCCGGCGCTTCCCCTCCGGCCTCCATGGTCACGTCCTCCGCCAGCCGGATCAAGTACAGCGTGGAATCCACCACCGTCCAGTTCCCGCCCCTGTCCGTCAGGATGACCTGAACCTCCTGCTCGCCTGTCCGGGAGAAGTCCGGCTCCTTCACATAGGACACAGTGACCTGTGTGGCGTCCGTGATATCGGTCACAAAGGCCGATGCGCCGAAGGCCTCCCCCGCCTCCCGCATCACGGGCACGGCTGTGGCCTGGGGCGGGAGGGTGTCCTGGATGACCAGGGTGCAGCTATGGGTGAACAGGCCGCTCTTCACCCTCACCCGGTACTCCCCCGGCACCGCAATGTCGAAGGGCTGGCTGTCCTGGGTGAAGACTGCCCCGCTGTCCGCCTGCTTCAAAATGTCCGAGGCAGACACCTCGATGCCTGCCTCCACATGTACTGTCTTATACGCCAGCCCGTCCACATAAATCCAGGAGGCTGTGCTGAAAACGACAAGAAGCGCCAGGCATATGATCAGTATCTTCATACGCTTTCCGCTTCCTGCTCTTTGTCTTAAATCAAGTTTTCCATTCTTTTTCTGCATGGCTGTCGCCTGATGGCATCCTTTTCCTGTATCTTTCTTCCCGGGCCGCCCCCCTGACAGCCTGGATAGCTTTTCCTATCATAACACAAAGGTTGCCATGTTCGCAAGGATCGAATTGCTGGAGGTTATGAACGGCGCATTCCAACCTTCGGCCGGCCCTCCTCCATGCCGGTCAGGGAGACGGTCTGTACCTGTCCGTCCTTTAGCCACACTTTCACGCAGTCTGGGCCCTCTGCTTCTACCCGGTCGATGACGGATTCCGACTCATAAGGCTCTATGACCGTCAAAAATCGCCCTGTCCTGCCTCTGCTCCGCACGGCGTAGGTCTTGCGCCTCTGCCATTCGTCCCCCGCAAAGGCATCCACGCCCACGCAGGCGGTCAGCCGCACTGCATGCAGCCCCTCCAAGTCCAGGATGATGCGGCTTTCCCTCCCGTGGTCTATGGGGCTGGCTCCTACTGCATAGGGGTACTCCGTCCCTACGATTGTCACCCGGCCGCCTTTATAATCTCTGCCGATTCCCCACCCGGAGTCCACGTTTTCCATGCTGACCCGCTGTGCAATCCATCTGCTGTCGGCTCTGTAGTCTTGGCCCGCGCTGCTTTGGGCATCGCACTCCTGAGGCGCGCCGCCCTGGGTTCTGCCACACCGGGCATCACAATCCTGGGTTCCATCATACTTGGCCACACAATCCTGGAGCACGCCACCCTGTCCGAATCCGGGCTCTCCCGTACGCTCTGTATCCTGGTCAGGATTCCATGCTTCCTTCATGCATTGGCCCAGGTCGATTATGCTCCCGTCTTCAAGCTCCAGGCAGATTTCCCCCCAGAACACCCCCTGTGGCGTCCTGACAGGCTCCCCGATTTCATTGTGCATGGCACCTTGCTTCAGGGACAGCACCGCCTGGGAAGCCCCTGCCATATCCAGGGACACCTCTCCCCGGCCCAGAATCCAGCCATCGAAGGCTTCTTCCTCTGCTGTGGCTCCGTCCAATTCCACACGGTAGGACAACGGAATGGTGTATCCGTCTCCATCCGCGGCCCAGCCGTCATAAACCGCCACCCGGCCCACCATCTGCTCCGTCTCCCCAGGCCATGCCGTGTGGATGTCCATGTTCAGGATGCCCAGCTCGTTGTAGTTCGACCGGTCGCAGATCAGCCTCTCCCCCGCGTGCTCCTCCGTAAATACGGTGCGGAACCGTGCTACGCTGCCCCCCTTTACCTCATACCAGTCGCAGTCCGTGATGAACTGGGCATCGGATATGGGGTTGGAATCCATCTGCTCGGTATGCCGTATCTTTTTCACCTGTTTTCCACTTATTCCTAGGAAGCCCTTTATCTGCATCAGGCTGTCGTAGACATGCTCCCGCTCTCCCTCCACATAGTCAAAGAGCACGATATAATCATCCGTCACCGCCATGACCCGCCGCTGCAGGATGGGCTCCGTGAAGCCGGTGAGGTCACCGTATCCGGGGCTTCCCTCTCCCTCCACAATCGGCAGGAAGCAGCCGTTCATCTTACAGCGCCTGCGCAGTTCCTCCTTGGTGGCCGTCTGGCCGTCCTGGGTATAGACCATGCCGCCGTAGGGCGGGTAGGACCATTTCGCCCGCACCTCGATTCCCGCCGCCTGCAGCCCCTCTTCGCTGTGCCAGAGAATCCGCCTTGAATCCGCGGGGTTCTGCATCTTCTCGTCCACCACCACCATGTTTTTGGTCAGGGAGCACTGCACGTAGAATTTATACATGAAATGGGCATAGCCCCACCAGCAGTTCTCCGGGTTGAAGAAGCTCCTCCCGTAGCGCATGACGGAAAGCAGGTCGGTGATGTCGAAATGGCCGTGGGCATTGCCGTGGGAGCCGTAGCGCAGCACCGCTTGAATCTGCTCCCTCTGGGCCCTGCCGGGCTTCTGGCTGCGCAGGAGGGCCAGGCCGATATTGTCCGCACAGGCATTCCCCATAGGGGGCCCCTCTTTCCCGCCCGGAACCTTTTCCACGGTCTCCCCTCCCGTACTCGGCTTCTCTGTCGGATTGGCCTCCGCATAACTCTCTGACGGACAGGCTCCTGTAAGGCTCTCTCCCGGACAAATCCCTGCATGGCTCTCTCCCGAACGGGCCTCTGCATGCCCTTCCTCCGCCAGCGCCAGGGCGTGAACCTCCGGCTCCCCGAAGATGGCATCCGCCTCATTCATCGCGATGACAGCCAGATACCTGGAATCACGGTAATAGCGGTACGCCAGGTCATAGGTGGAGCCAAAGTGCGCCCCTGACAGCCTCTTCTCATCGGAATCGGCGATGCCGAACAATACGCCCCTGTAGTCCAGGAAAGGAAGCGTGGCATCGAACATATCCTTGATGCACACGGCAGGCTTGCGGTTGCCGCCCCATTTCTGATTGTACATGCCGAAATCCACTTTGGGGGCCTCTCCCCGATAAGTGGAGCTGACCTCTTTGTTGAAGGGAATGGGGAAACAGGTGTGCACCAGGTTATATCCAAAGGGCAGCAGCGCGTG
>CAMQOJ010000343.1 GCA_947003375.1 uncultured Lachnospiraceae bacterium | reverse complement strand
CGAGATCCTCATCTGTCTCGTGGGCTCGGAGATGTGTATAAGAGACAGGCCCATGATGGTTCCCACCCGGCTTAAGTCCCAGGCAGCGATGGCGCTCTCTCCATAAGCGGCCCATGCGTCATAAGCCGCCAGAAGGCTGATGTATGTCCCCTGGTCCAGGTTCTGCCCGGTCAGCTTCGCGTCAAAGGCATCCCGGTCCGTCTCGCCCAGGCCTCCGTATTCCTCCAGGAGCTTTAGGGCATCCGGGTTATGCATTCCGTTTATCAGGCTATCCGCCGTTTCCATCAGGGCGGCAGTGTTTTCTATGCCCCAACTGGAGGACAGGGTCTCCTGAGCCTGGGATGTCAGGGATTCAAGGGTGCTTTCGTCCGCCCCGCCCTCTTTCAGCGTATGGTAGGTCTCCCGGAGGCTGGCCCCGTTCGCGGCGTCCAGAACCGCCGTCATGCCGTTAAGGAAATCCTTGGTGCCGCCCTGCGCGGAGGTCTCGTCCAGAATCTCCAGAGCGATGACCTGCTTCGCATCCTCCACATCGTCATCATTTCCTATTACAAATACGGAATAATAGCTGTTCTCCGTCTCCAGATAATAGCCGTAGGCCTGCCCCCTGGTGGTTCCATGCTTGACCACGCTTTCCCTGGCAAGGCAGCCCAGTGCGCCTTCGGCGGCGGGAGCGTACGCATCCGTCCAATCCGCCGTTATGCCGGAACCCTTCATCAGCAGATTCGCGATATAGTCCGCATAATCCTCCAGGCTTTCCATACTGCCGGGATTTCCGGAGACATTGGACTTAGGGGTCTTCACGCAGAAAGAGCCGAACCCCTTCCGGTCGGAATCGTTCTCCAACATCATCACATCGGATCCCGCCAGGACGGGAGCCTCCGTCTGCGTAAAACCCTCGAGCATGATTACCTGATAGGATCCGTCCGAGGAGACATATTCCTGGGAAGCCGGGAGGCTTTCCGCGTTCGTGGACTCCTCCTGAGCATCGTCTCCCCCGGAACTATCGGACGCAAGCCCTATGGCTTCCTTTAAGTCATTGAGATTCCTGATATCCCCGCAGGCCGTAAGCGCCAGCCCAAGGATGATTGTTGACAATAACACGCCTTTTTTTCTCATGCGTCTCATGCTCCTTCTTTCATATACATACATGCACAAGGGCAAGCTTCAGATTGGTCTTCCTCTCTACAGCTGCCCGTTGACGATTGTACCATATCCTGACTCAAATTTCCACGGTTTTTTCTTGTAATTCATGCCCGTCTATGGTAAGCTGATTACAGGCAAAGAATTCAAATCTTACATCTCAAAAGGCCGGACAGGCCTTTTCTGTAATACCTGACAACAGCCCCATGGAAGGGGGTCTGTTGTATCGAACTTCTTGCTGGGCGGGAGCCTGTATCCAACGGAACATGAACTCCATAACCGAAAGCAGGAAGGGCGAATTGTATGACCTTTCCTGCGAATCTCATCTTCGAAAGGAAAGGGGACAGAATGAAAAGACAAAAAAGGGCAGAGGAGGCCGTTGTGGAGGAGATTCTAAGCTGGGCAGGAGACGGGGAGGATGACATGGCATTCAAGTATAACATCATCAGGGCCTTTGAAGATGAAAGGGCAGAGGGAAAGGAAGAAGGGAAGGAAGAAGGAAAGAACCTAAAGCTGATAGGCCAGGTCAGAAAGAAACTTTGCAAAAACATCTCCCTGGAAGAAACCGCGGATATGCTGGAGGAAGAAAAGGCTGCCATCGCGCCGATCTGCGACTTGCTCAAGAGCCATCCTGACTGGGAGGATGAAAGGATATGCGTTGAACTGGTGAAGCTGGAGAGCCAGACTCCAGAGCGAGGTGCAGATGTAAGCTTGTAGAAAAGGGCAGAACAGCCGCATCAAGGAGACCGCCTGGCCCGATAGGGAGGCGCTCCTGCGATGCGGCTGTTCTGTCATGCCGGAGGCTATTCAAAAAAGTCGTTCTCCCGAAACTGCAGGGAGTAAAGCTGGCTGTATGTGCCGCCAGCCTCCATGAGCTCCTGATGGGTGCCGCGCTCGGTGATGCGGCCGCCTATGACTACGGCGATTTCGTCGGCGTTGCGGATGGTGGACAGGCGATGCGCCACCACCAGCGTGGTGCGCCCCTTGCACAGCTCGTCCAGGGCCTGCTGGATGAGCACCTCGGTGGTGTTGTCCAGGGCGCTTGTAGCCTCGTCCAGGATCAGTATGGCCGGGTTCTTCAGGAACACCCTTGCGATGCTCAGGCGCTGCTTCTGGCCTCCGGAGAGCTTCACGCCCCGCTCGCCGATCTCCGTATCGTATCCCTTCTCCAGGGTCATGATATAGTCGTGGATGTTGGCGCGCCTTGCGGCCTCGTACACTTCCTCCTGGGTGGCGTCCGGGCGGCCGTAGAGGATGTTCTCCCGGATGGTGCCCACGAAGAGGAACACGTCCTGCTGGACGATGCCGATGTTCCTGCGCAGGGACTCCATGGTCAGATGCCGGATGTCGCGCCCATCGATCAGGATGGAGCCGTCCTGCTCCTCCAGCTTATAGAAATTGGGCAGCAGGTGGCAGAGGGTGGTCTTGCCGCCGCCGGAGGGGCCCACCAAAGCCAGCTTTCTGCCTTTCTCCAGCCGCAGATTGATGTCGTGCAGGACTTCCTTGGAATCGTCGTAGGCGTAGGTCACATTCCTGAACTCGATGACGCCCTGGACATCTGTCAGATCCTCCGCGTCCGGCGCATCCTTTTCCGGCTCCGCATCCATGATTTCCAGAAAACGCTTGAAGCCGCTGACACCGTTCTGGAACTGCTCCATGAAGCCGATTAAAGTGTTCACGGGATTGATGAACAGGTTCACGGACACGATGAAGGTAGAGTAATCGCCGAAGGAAATCCGGCCTGCGTACAGGAACAGGCCGCCCGCGATGAGGATGAACACATTGAAGATATCCGTCACGAAGGCGGTGGAGGAATGAAACATGGCCATGGCCCGGTAGGCTCTGCGGGAAGCGTCCACGAACTGCCTGTCGCCCTCCCGGAATTTCTCGATCTCCCGCTTGCTGTTGGTGTAGGCCTTTGTCACGCGGATGCCGGTGACGCTGCTCTCCACCGCGGCGTTGATGGTGGCATTGCTCTTGCGGCGGTCGTCAAAGGCGCGGCTCATTGCCTTGCGGAAGTGCAGGGTCACCACCACCAGAATCGGTACGCAGGCGAAGATGATCAAGGTCAGTATAGGGTCGATCATTACCAGGTAGACGAAGGACAGGATGATCATCACGGAGCTGATCAGCAGGTTTTCCGGGCCGTGATGGGCCAGTTCGCTCACCTCGAACAGGTCGCTGGTGATTCGGGTCATGATGCGGCCTGTCTCGTGGTTGTCATAGAACCGGAAGGGCTGCTTCTCCAGATGGGCGAACAGGTCCTGGCGCATCTGGGACTGCATCTTCACACCGATTACATGTCCGTAATACTGCACGAAATACCGCAGCGCCATGCGGATGATGTACAGGACCAGCACGATCAGGCCTGCGGCGACGATGGTGGTATACATTTTCTCCGGGATATAGATGTTGAGCATCTTGTTGGTGACGATGGGGTACACCATGCCGATCACGGAGATCAGCAGGGACGCCAGCATGTCCAGGGCCAGCATCTTTTTGTGCGGCTTATAATAGTAGATAAAACGTTTCAGCATGTCTTTCAGGTTTCCTTTCCTCTTTTTTCCGGTGGTACGTAGGACTTGCATTTCAGGTATTCCGATTCCGGGCAGCCGTAGAACGGGCCGTCACAGGGCCTGCGCTCCGTGTCCCGAAGCTGCTCCAGCCCAGCGATGACTGCGCCCAGCGCCTCCTTGTCGAGACGGTAGTGGGTGTAATAGCCCCTCTTGACCCCCAGCACCAGCCCCGCCTCCCGCAGGACCTTCAGGTGCTGGGACACCGCCGATTCCGACAGGCCGCTGCGCATGGCCAGGGCGCGGACGCAGTAGCCCCGGCCGGACATGAGCTGTAGGAGCTGGAACCGCCTGGGTTCGCCCAGGGCTTTCAGGATTTTGTCATCCATGGTTCGTCCCCTCCAATCTTATTTTTTCTATAATCACGTATTATAACATACTAATTTGATTTAGCAAGAACTAAATTATAAAAGTCCTGGAAAATTGACAGCAGGGACGAAAAAACCCATAAAAATGTTTGCGTCAGGGTTTTTCTATAGTATAATGAAAACGGCTGCAGAGCCGGTATAGGAAGCGGGAGAGAGCAGGGGGGCAGGAGAAATGTACGAAAGCGACAGAAAGGGCAAAAAATCCCTGGGTGCCAGGATCGAGGACGAGCTGATGAAATATATCCTGAACGAGCCGGTTGGCCAGGGTCAGAGGATTCCCAACGAGTTCGAGCTTGCCGAGCGGTTCGGCGTGGGGCGCAGCACCATCCGGGAGGCGGTGAAGGGCTTGGTCTCCCGGGGCATCCTGGAGGTGCGCAGAGGCTCCGGAACCTATGTCATCAACGCCAATTTCCTGGAGGAGGATCCCCTGGGGCTGAACCGGATAGAGGACAAGTACAAGGCGGCCCTGGACCTGTTCGAGGTACGCCTGATGATCGAGCCCGAAATTGCTGCCTTGGCCTGTAAGAACGCCTCCGAAAGGGAGCTGAAACGGCTGAAGGCCCTGTGCGACGAGACGGAGCGGCTCTATCTGGGCGGCCACAACCACATCGGCAAGGACATCGAATTCCATACCTGCATCGCCCGGTGCAGCAGGAACCAGGTGGTGGAGACATTGATTCCGGTCATCAATACGGCGGTGCACACCTTTGCCAATGTGACCCACCGCCTGCTGATAAATGAGACACTGGAGACCCACAGGGCCATTACGGATGCCATCCTGAAGCGGGATTCGGTGGGGGCCAGATGCGCCATGATGATGCACCTGACCTACAACCGCCAGGCCATCCTGAGGATTCTGGAGGAGAGGGACGGCGCAGGCTCCGGAAGCGCGAATCGGGGATGATACATCAGACGATTGGGATGTCCAGCAGACGACCCATAAAATGATATGGATATAATAGACAAAAAAGAGGGAATCCTACAGGGCAGAAGCCCTCTTTTTTG
>CAMQOJ010000342.1 GCA_947003375.1 uncultured Lachnospiraceae bacterium | reverse complement strand
GTAGGATATTTCTTGTACGGTCAAAAACATAGAATCAAAGAAAAGGATGGTCATTACGATGAAAAAGATAAATGTAGGCATCTTCTTCGGGGGCTGCTCCCCGGAGTACAGCGTCTCCCTGTCCTCGGCTTCCGGGGTGATCCTGAACCTGGACAGAGAAAAGTACGAGCCCGTGCTGATCGGCATCTCCCAGAAGGGAGAATGGTTCCATTACGCGGGCCCTGTGGACAGGCTGCTGGACGACTCCTGGCAGAACCCCGCGGACTGCACCCCCGCGGTCCTTTCCCCCAACCGCGGCGAGAACTGCCTGCTATTGCTGGGGAAGGAGGGCGTATCCCGCGTGCCCCTGGACATCGCCTTCCCGGTGCTCCACGGCGGCAACGGCGAGGACGGCACCCTGCAGGGCCTGCTGGAGCTCTCCGGCATCCCCATCGCGGGCTGCGGCACTTTGTCCTCCGCCCTGGGGATGGACAAGGACAGGGCCCACAGGCTGGTGAGCCTGGAGGGCGTGCGGGTGCCCATGCACCTAGTGATGGATCCGGAAACCACCGCGGAGGAGATGGAGCGCTTCGCGGAGAAAATCGGCTATCCCGTCTATGTGAAGCCCGTGAAGGCAGGCTCCTCCTACGGCGTCACCAAGGTCTCCGGCAGGGAGCAGCTTGCCCCGGCGGTGGCCCTGGCCTTCCGCTATGACAGCCAGGTGCTCCTGGAGGAGAACATCCCCGGCTTCGAGGTGGGCTGCGCCGTGCTGGGCAACAGGGACCTGATCACCGGCGAGGTGGACGAGATCGAGCTCTCCGGCGGCTTCTTCGACTTTACGGAAAAATACACCCTGAAGACCTCCGCCATCCACGTACCCGCCAGGATAGACCCGGCCAAGGCCGCGGAAATCAAGGAGACCGCCAAGCGCATCTACAGGGCCCTGGGCTGCGCGGGCTTCGCAAGGGTGGACATGTTCCTGACGCCGGAAGGCGAGATTGTCTTCAACGAGGTGAATACCATCCCCGGCTTCACGGAGCACAGCCGCTATCCCGGCATGATGAAAGCCGCCGGGATTCCTTTCCGGGAAGTGATCTCCCGGATCCTGGAGCTGGGCCTGGACGCGGCCCGGGCGTAGCGCTAGACACGGATTCCGGGCGGCTGCAGGCCTGCCGCGGCGTCCTTTCACGGAACCGATTTGCAAAGGGAGTTATATGAAGACCTTGTCCTTGACTTACGACGACATACACAGGGGCGACCTGATTCTGGTGAATCTGTCCCATGCCCTCCATGAAAGCGCGGCGGCGGACCTGGCCCCTGTGGCGGAATCCGCCCCCGCCGTCCTGCTCAGGCGCCCCGCCGCCGATGCGCTGGCACGCCTGATGGACGAGATAGACGGCTGGCGGCATATCGCCTTTGTCAGCGCCTGGCGCTCCCGGAGGGAGCAGCAGGAAATCTGGGACGGCAGCCTCCGGGAGAACGGCCCGGAGTTCACCCGCACCTATGTGGCCCTGCCGGGGCACAGCGAGCACCAGACCGGCCTGGCCATCGACCTGGGGGCAAAGCGGGAGCAGATCGACTTCATCCGCCCGGACTTCCCCTATACCGGTCCCTGCGGGGACTTCCGCAGGGGCGCCGCGGGCCACGGCTTCATCCTGCGCTACCCGGAGGGGAAGGAAGGCATTACCGGCATCGGCCATGAGCCCTGGCACTTCCGCTATGTGGGAACGCCCCATGCCGCGATCATCCAGAGCCGGAATATGGCCCTGGAGGAATACATAGATTATCTGAGACAGTATCCTTACAGAGGAGAGGGCCTGTGCTTCACGGCGGATGACGGGCGAAAGGCCCGCATCTCCTATATCGAAGCAGGTCCGGAGCCGGTTACCCTACAGCTGCCGGAAGAGGCGTCCTGGTCTCTGTCTGGCAACAATGCGGACGGCTTTATTTTGACAGAATGGAGGTAGACAGATGCGGACGAAACCCAATTACGGCTGGCTGGACAGATTTCGGATCATTGCCGCCCTGGCAGTCATCGCTATCCATACCTCGCCCCTGGCCACATTCCATGAAGGGGCGGATTTTTTTCTCACCAGGGTGCTGGCGCGGATCGCCGTGCCTTTCTTCTTCATGGTGACAGGGCATTTCGTGGTGGCGGGCTTCCTGCCGTCGGGCAAGGCTGCGCCCTCCACGAAAAGCATGGTGCGGTTCCGGAAATTTCTTGCCAAGACTTCCATGCTCTATCTGTTCTGCATCATCCTGTACCTGCCGGTGGGCATCTATGCAGGACATTATGAAGACATGTCTGTCGGCGCCTTGCTGCGCATGCTTTTCTTTGACGGCACCTTTTACCATCTGTGGTACTTCCCGGCCTGCATCATGGGAGTGGCGCTGGTGTATCTGCTGAGCAGGTTCCT
Organism: uncultured Lachnospiraceae bacterium; assembly: GCA_947003375.1. Taxonomy (GTDB): domain Bacteria; phylum Bacillota; class Clostridia; order Lachnospirales; family Lachnospiraceae; genus Acetatifactor. The sequence goes on along the minus strand of CAMQOJ010000342.1, from coordinate 2,698 downwards.
GAGCCTGGGGGCCATGACGGCCATATCCGCCGTGCTGTATGCGATCGGCCTGGTGGGCGACAGCTATTACGGGCTGGTGGAGAAGGTGCCCGCGCTGGAGGCTTTCTACGGGTTCCTGTTCCAGATTTCCTCCTACACCCGAAACGGGCTGTTCCTGGCGCCCCTGTTTTTGGTGCTGGGGGCCTGGATGGCGGGGGCGGCGCAGGGCCAGGACGGCAGGGATCTCTCCGAAAAGCGCCTGTTCCTCTGCTCCCTCTCCGTCCTGTCCTTTGCCCTGATGACCGGGGAGGCGTTCCTGCTGCGGCATTTTGAATTACAGCGCCATGACAGCATGTACCTGCTGTTGGTTCCTGTGATGTTCTTCCTGTACCGGTTCCTGCTGTGCATCCCCGCGAAATCCGACGGGGCCTTCCGGACGGTCTCCACCTGGATCTACGTGCTGCACCCGGCCTTCATCGTGGTGGTGAGAGGCATCGCGAAGCCCCTGGGCCTGACAGGGCTGCTGGTGGACAACAGCCTCGTCCATTACCTGGCGGTGTCCCTGCTGTCCGTGGGTGCCTCCTTTGCTATGACATGGCTCCTGGGCATGCTGAAGGCCCGCCGCCAGTCCGCCGATAAGGTGCCGCAGCGGACGATTCACGCAGTCAGCGGACGCAACCGAAAGCGGCCCACCGTCTCCGATGACATGTGGACGGTGGGGCGCGAGGGGGACGATTGGGACAATATAAGCGATTTGGCTGAAGGGGAGTCCGATATGGCATATGAAGATGGATTTCCTTATGATTACGAGGAAGAGGCAGAAGGCACATATGAGGAGGCTTATCCTGAGGATATGGAAGTTCAGGCTCCGGAGGAGACCTGGCCTGAAGACACCCCAGAGGAGGCGGAGGACACCGCGGATAATGAAGCTTCTGAGACGGACGAATATGCCATAGAAGAGGATTTTCCGGAGGAACTGCCTGAGGGCTATGCCTGGACAGACTCTGCCGAGTACGGAGAGACGGCAGATTCCCTGCACAGGGCTTCCCCCGCCTCCCGGGCCTGGATAGAGGTGGACTCCCGGGCCCTGGCCCACAATGTGGAGGCGCTTCGCGCCCGGCTTCCCGAGGGCTGCCGCCTGATGCCCGCCGTCAAGGCTCAGGGGTACGGCCATGGGGCCGTCCTGATTTCCAGACAGCTGAACGCGCTGGGCGTGGACGCATTCTGCGTGGCAAGCATCGGAGAGGCCATAGAGCTGCGGGAGGCGGACATCCGGGGCGAAATCCTAATATTGGGCTATACGCCCCCCGAGGACTTCCCCCTGCTGGCCCGCTACCGGCTGACCCAGACCGTCATCGATTATCCCTACGCCAGGCTGCTGGATCGGGCGGAAGCGGACATCCATGTCCACATCGGCATCGATACCGGCATGCACCGTCTGGGTATACGCTGCGAGGACACAGACCACATCAGGGCAGTCTATGACCTGCCGCATATCGTCATTGACGGGCTCTTCACCCATCTGTGCGCCTCCGACTCGCCCCTGCCGGAGCACAGAGCCTTTACCAAAGCACAGGTCATGGCCTTCTATCAGGTGGTGGATTTCCTGGAGAAGGAAGGGTGCCCCTGCCCCTGCCTCCATCTGTTGGCCAGCTACGGCATCCTGAATCTGCTTCAGGGCCGAGGGGGGCCGCGCCTGGAGCAGGAAGAAGGGCAGCCCAGGCGCTTCGCGGAGCGGCGGATCGCCATGGCAGAGCAAAAGCTGGCCGCCGACTATGTCCGGCCCGGCATCGTCCTTTACGGCCTCCTGAACAATGAGGCCGACATGTCTCCCTGGAAGGATGCCCTGAAGCCCGTCCTGTCCCTGAAAGCGAAGGTCACATCCCTGCGGCCTCTCTATGCGGGCGAAGGCGTCGGGTACGGCATTACCTTCACCGCCGGACAGGATATGCGCATCGCGGCCATTTCAATCGGCTACGGCGACGGTCTGCCCAGGCAACTCTCAGGCGGCAGAGGCAGCGTACTGATTCATGGCCGGAGGGCACCGATCGTAGGCAGAATCTGCATGGATCAGACCATCGTGGACGTCACAGGGATTCCGAAGGTCCAGGTAGGAGATTCCGCTGTCGTCATCGGTGCCGACCGGGAGGAAGAAATCACAGCCGGACAGATTGCGGAGCAATGCGGTACCATCAGCCACGAAATCGTATGCGGCCTGAGCACCCGCCTGGACCGGGTGCTGGTATAAAGGCCCATTTATAAAACATATATAAAATCTTGCGGCGCCGCTTGACTTTTGTCCAAAATCTACTATAATGAAAACAGTAATCGCTACTATTATTGTGTTGAGGAGAGATGTTGGATGGCTGCGAGGAAACATAGCAGACAGCGGGATTCCATAAAGGAATTTCTGATGACCAGAACGGATCATCCCACTGCGGATGTCATATACCGGAACGTCCGCCAGCACAACCCCAATATCAGTCTCGGCACGGTATACCGCAATCTCACCCTCCTGGCCCAAGCCGGAGAAATCAGCCGGCTGAACATGGGGGACGGCGTGGACCGTTTCGATGGCGACACCTCGCCCCATTACCATCTGCTGTGCGAGAAATGCGGCGGCGTGGTGGATTTGAAGCTGGAGGACATCAGTGCTGTTCTGGAGAACGCCGCCGCGCCGGTCGACGGCCATATCACCGGACATGCGACATATTTCTAC
>CAMQOJ010000341.1 GCA_947003375.1 uncultured Lachnospiraceae bacterium | reverse complement strand
GCAGAAAATGGATGTACAGGTGTATTACAGGGGAGTAGATCCCACGCCCATCAGAGACTGCCAGATCACCGCGTTCAACGGAGCCTGCCGCATCGGCCAGGCGCTGTGCCTTCCCGGGGATATCGTCATCGGGACAAAAAACGGTGTGATCTTTGTGCCCAGCCATATGGTGGATATGGTCATTAAAAATGCATATAAAATGCAGGCCAGGGATATGTATGCGTTCCCCAGGCTGAGCCAGGGGATTTATACAACGGCGGATGTGGATGCGCCGGTATGGGGAACGGAGATGATGAGGGATTTCCTTCATTATATTGAGACACAGCCGGAGGCGGCAAAGTACCGCGGTCTGGATTGGGATGTGGAATTGCGGGCGGCCCGGGGAGACAGGCAGGCAACGGAAGAAATGCTGCGCCGTTTTGATATTGAAATCTATACCGGATCAGACGGAGGAGGACAGATTCTGATATGATGAGAGAAACAGAGCTTTACCAAAGCGGGATCCGGGATTACAACAAATTGCTGGAAGGCAGAAAAGCCTTTGTCACCACGGCGGCCCGGGGAATAGGCAAGAGCATTGCCCTTTTGTTTGCCAGCCAGGGTGCGACAGTCTATTTCGGCGGCAGGAATGAATCATATGTCCTGCACACGGAAGGGGAGCTGCAGCAGATAATACCGGAATGCCGTGGATATATCATCGACCTGGCGGACGCGGCTCAGAGCGAGGCAGCGGCGCAGACAGTACTGTATGACAGCGGCGGCATTGACATTCTTGTATGCACAGCGGGAGTGAACTGTCATTGCGCCGCGGATGCATACAGAGATGAGGAGATGGAGCGTCTGCTGGAAACCAACTACCTCAGCGGTCTGCGCTTTGCCCGTGCTTTTCTGCCGGGGATGCGTGGGCGCAGGAAAGGCAGCATTGTGAACATATCTTCTATACACAGCATGATGACGCAGCCCACCAATATGCTGTATGCCGGTACAAAGGGGGCGATGAACGCCGCAGCCCGCGCTATGGCTCTGGACTGCGCGGCAGACGGGATACGTGTCAACACGGTCTGCCCGGGAGTGGTGATGAGTGATGTGATGTACGACGAGGCGGATAAAATGGATGAAGAGCAGAGGGAAGCTTTCGGACAGGCTCTCGACAGATGCCAGCCGCTTCCGCGGGGACAGATGGCGGATATTGCAAATGTGGCGTTGTTTCTGGCGTCGGACATGTCGTCCTATATCACGGGGCAGTGTATCCTGGCAGATGGAGGAGCCGGCATTAAGGCCCATGATTTTCATCCGACATTTTGAGGGGTGGCATAAGCCATCCTTCTGTTGCATGAGCGCAGCAGAAGGATGGCTTTATACGGTTTTGAGCGGGAGACGGCGGGGACATCATGGCATATAAGCTTTCAGGAGAGGGCATGATGAGAAATTAGCTAAAATACCGTGGATATTTTCACACGGGAACGCACATGCCCATTGGACGCATACAGCACAGGTATCATATTCATTCCGTCACCGAGGCTTCCGCGAAAAAATCCCGTCCGGAAGGTTCAATAATCCGTTCGTTTTCCAGAGTATAGACAGCTTCCGCCCGGATATCGGCGCTGTGGCCTCCCACGAAAAAGCGGAACAATCCGGGCTCCAGCTTCCAGAGGCCGTATTCATCCGGAAAGGCAAGCTGATTGAGATGGAAGGAAAAATGCACGGTTTTGGATTGTCCTGCCGCCAGCGGCACACGGCAGACACCGATCAGCTCCATGGCAGGGCGGACTACGGAAGCGACTACATCGCGGCCGTAAAGCTGGACTACCTCGTCGGAGTCCGTCTCACCCACATTGCATACGGTAACGCTGGCTTCGCCGAAGCCGTCTGGCCTGATGGAGAGTGCAAAGCCGGAATAGGAAAAGGCAGTGTAAGACAGGCCGTAGCCAAAGGGGCGCAGCGCAGAATTAGAGGTAAACATGTATCCTTCGCGGTTCAGAGCGCCTGCCGCAAAGCTTTCCCCGGTGGAACCGGCATGCTCGCCATGGAATACAGGACCGTGTCCGGCGGAGCGCGGCAAAGCCAGCGGAAGGCGTCCTGCGGGAGAAAATTTCCCTGTTATGGCTTCCGCGATGGCCATCCCTCCCCATGTGCCGGGCATATAAGCCTCCAGGACAGCGGCGGCATGTTCATAGATCCATTCGCTGGTAAGGGGTCTGCCGTCCGTGTGCACTACCACGGTGCGGGAGTTGGCATTCAGGACGACACGCGCCAGCGCCTCCTGTGCGCCGGGCAGATCCAGAGATGCGGAATCATTTCCTTCGCCGGTATTGCAGTGGCGGCCCCAGCCGTTTTTCCCGCCAACGCACAGAATGACGGCGTCCGACTCCAGGGCGATAGCCCGGGCGGCGGGGAAGTCCTGCAGGCTGGGATCCAGATAATCGCAGCCCTGTGTCCAGGTACAGTGCGGAAAACAGGACTGCAGCTCTTCAAAAATGGTTTTAGCATAAGGATATGCCTTTCTGATGGCCTGGTCTGTGGCGGCGAGGTCGTATTTGCGTTTCGAAATATTTGCGTCTGTGAGAACAACCCCGGCCATCTGGGAGGAATCTTCCCTGATTTGAAACATTTCCATCATGGAAGGGACGGTGTAGCCACCGTACAGCAGACGCAGGCTGCCGGCGCAGGGGCCTATGACGGCGATGCGGCTGTTTTTGTCCCGTATTGGCAGGATGCCGTCATTCTTTGTCAGCGTCAGGCTCCGGCGGGTGGCAATGCGCTCTGCTTCGCCGGTATTTGTGAAGGCATCCGCATAGCACTCCCATTCAGGGAAGGGCTCATCAACCAGACCCAGTTCGAAATGGAACGATAGTCGCTGACGGTCAGACCCTCAAAGCCAAGCTCCCCACGCAGCAGATCCGTGAGCAGCTCCCGGCTTGCGCATACAGGACGCCCGTTCCATTCGGAATAACTGTTCATCACAGTGCGGATGCCGCTCCTGCGGATGGCTGCTTCGAATACCCTGGCAAATACCTCCCGCAGCTCCCGCCTGTCCGCCAGCGTGCGGGTGAGATTCAGACCGCCGGTGGTCTGGGAGTAGCCTAAGAAATGTTTGGCGGTGGCGGCTACGCCTGTCAGCATATCCCTTCCCTGTATCCCGTCCACATAGGCACAGCCCATTATGGCGTTCAGAGTGGGGTCTCCCCCGAAGGTTTCGTTTATGCGCCCCCAACGCAGGTCTTTGGCCACATCCAGCACAGGAGACAGGGCATGCAGAATTCCCATTGCCCGCATCTGGCGGCGGATGGTATCCGCCATGCCGTATACGGTTTCCGGCGAGAAAGTGGCGCCCAGGCCGATGGGGGCGGGATAGAGGCAGGCGCCGGGCACCACCGGTCCGCTGAGGGCTTCGCAGTGGAACAGGGCAGGGATCCGGTGAGGGGAATGCTCCATCACATAAGTCTGGATTTCCCGCAGTCGCCCGGCAAGTGCCCCGGGTTCCATGCGGATATCCAGCAGCGCAATGCTGCCGATGCCTCCGGCAAGGTCTTTTTCCTCAGGCGCTTCCTCACAGCCGGAGAGTGTGGTGCAGCCCAACTGCCGCAGCTTTTCGTCCAGGGTGAGTTCCTGTAAAAGGGCGGCGGCTTTTGCCCGTGCATGGGCGGAGATGGTTTTATTCTGTATATTCATAGGATTCCTTTCTCTGTCTGGTAATAAAGTTTCAGTGTCTTGATCTCGAAGGGAGCGAAGGGCAGGGGGGTCTTCAAAGAAACCGGTTCAAGTGTCCGCTCCATCATATCACATGTTTCGGCGCGCAAAAGGGGAAAACCTGTGTGAATATGGGCGGAGGTTCTGGTCCCCTCGCATTCATAAAGCCTGACGATAATGGCATACTGCGCTTCCTCGCATGGTTTTACCGTTTCCGCCACCACATTTTTCCGGTCTGTCCAGAGGAAGGCAGGCTGTGCAAGGATGCCCGGCGCTGTAAAGGGAAGACGGCAGAAACGCATGCCGGCCCGCGGCACGGCTGCGGAGAAACCACTGTCATGAGGCCAGATGCCATAGCGGAAAGTGTAGTCCCCGGCGTCGCCCCCGGTATCCGGACGGGTACCTGCCCTGGCCAGAGTCAGGGCAAACATTCCGCCCTCCATGCTGATGCCGTATTTGCAGTCATTCAGGATGCATATCCCACGGGAAGGTTCTGAAAAGTCCGTATATCGGTGGTTGCATACTTCAAACATTGCCTGCTCCCATGTGTTGTTGCGGCTTACAGGGCGTTGGATGCAGCCGAACTGGATTTCGTTGCGGGCATTTCCGCTGCAGATATTCGTGTGAAATGCTGCCTTCAGCAGACGGTGCTGCTCCTTCCAGTGCAGGATGTTTTCCCATTCCACAAGTGCTGTGTCGGCGCGGAATATGATATCCTGCGGCAGGGGTGAGTGCTCACATACCGCGTATTTGCTGTGGATGCGAGACTCAACCGGGCCCCGGGCAGTGACGCTGCGCTCCAGCAGCCGGGCATCCGGAGAAAGCTTTATCATACAGTCGGCATCGATATCCCAGCCATCCCAGCCTGCGGATACATCTTCGCAACAGAGAAGCTGTCCGAAAGGGCCGCTGCACCACTCTAGGCCGTCCTTCAGCGTGGTCAGGGAGGTGATAAAGCCGTCGGCGTCAGAACACACCCGGAGCAGGGGGGGGGAAAGTACATTGTCCGCGAAATGAAAGGGCGAAGGACGGGACCCAGGGGTGGATTCCACGCGGTGCAGACGCAGTACGCCGCTTCCGAGCGCCGGCCGTGAAAAGCCCTGTATGGCAGTTGCGGGAGTGCCGTCTGCCCGGAGAACTTCCTGTATTATGACACTGCTGTCATCCGGTACAAGGTCGTTTAGCGGAGGCAGATAAAAGACATCCGTGCATACTTCATCCAGAGGGTTCCACACGGTATAGGCAGGATTGCCCGCTGTGTCTGTCAGGACAGAATGCAGCATGGCGTCAGCGTGTTCCAGCATTCCCTGCATTTCGGCCAGGCACTGCTCATGGGCCTCGCAGATACAGCTTCCGGGCAGGATATCGTGAAACTGATTGAGCAGCAGGCGCTTCCAGGCGGCGTCC
>CAMQOJ010000340.1 GCA_947003375.1 uncultured Lachnospiraceae bacterium | reverse complement strand
GTATACAATTGATTTCAACCATCCCTCTTCCCTCTACTTCGTGGGCATCGGCGGCATCAGCATGTCCGGCATGGCCCTGCTGCTGCAGGACGCGGGCTTTCAGGTCTGCGGCTCCGACCGGGCGCCCAGCGCCACCACCGAGATGCTGGAGGCACAGGGGATTACCGTATTCTATGGACAGAGGGCCGAAAATATGACTGAGGCCGGCAGGATCGACTGCGTGGTCTTCACCGCCGCCATCCACCCCGACAATCCGGAGTATAAGGAGGCCCACGCCAGGCTCCTCCCCTGCCTTACCAGGGGCCAGCTTCTGGGCCAGATCATGAAGCATTACCAGACCCCCATCGCCGTCAGCGGCACCCACGGCAAGACCACCGCCACCTCCATGGTGGGCGAGATTCTGCTCGGCGCGGGCCTGGATCCCACCCTGTCCATCGGCGGCGTCCTGAAGGACATCGGTGGCAATATGCGCATCGGCCATTCCGGATACTTCGTGGCGGAGGCCTGCGAGTACACCAACAGCTTCCTGGACTTCTTCCCGAAGGTGGGCATCATCCTGAACATAGGGGAAGACCACCTTGACTTCTTCAAGGACCTGGAGGACATCCGCCATTCCTTTCGGCGGTTCGCCCAGCTCCTGCCCCAGGACGGCTGCCTCGTCGTCAATGGGGACATCGATCGGCTGGAGGAGATCACGGAAGGCTTGCGCTGCCGCGTCGTCACCTTTGGAGCGGGCGAGCCGAACGACTATTTCGCCACGGACATCCGCTATGACGGCTTCGGCAACCCCCGCTTCATCCTGCACTGTCCGGGAGGGGCAAAGCGCCCCGTGACTTTAAGCGTGCCCGGCGAGCACAATGTGCACAATGCCCTGGCGGCCTTCGCGGTGGCGGAGTGCCTGGACATCGACGGCAGCCTGGCGGCAGGGGCGCTGCAGGGCTACAAGGGCACCGACAGGCGCTTTGAGCACAAGGGGACCATCGGCGGCGTCACCGTCATAGACGACTACGCCCACCATCCCACGGAGATCGAGGCCACCCTGAAGGCCGCCGCCAACTATCCCCACCGGAAGCTCTGGTGCGTGTTCCAGCCCCACACCTACACCCGCACCAAGGCCTATCTGAAGGAATTCGCCCGGTCCCTGTGCCTGGCGGACGAGGTGGTGCTGGCGGACATCTACGCGGCCAGGGAGACGGATACCCTGGGCGTCCATTCCCAGGACCTGCAGCGGGAGATTCAGGCGTTGGGGCATACATGCCATTATTTCCCCAGCTTCGACGAGATAGAGAATTTCCTACTGGAAAATTGCATAAAGGGCGATCTGTTGATAACCATGGGGGCCGGGGACGTGGTAAAAATCGGGGAAAGCCTGCTTGGGTCGTAATTATCCACAGTATCCACAGAAAAGACGAAAATCCGGACTGTGGATATTTTTTTGGACAGGGCCTGTAAACGCCTGGACCGGGGAAAGTTATCCACTGTTTCCACATTTTCCACAAACAGGCCCGGGGGCTGCCCCCCCTGACGGATTCAGGCCCTTTGTCTATTTCCTCGTTCCGCACCTTACGCTATACTTTTGCTACTGCGTCAGTCCGGCGCATTGTGAGACGATTGTTTTGAGAGGCAGGGGAGAACCAATGGCGCGTGTAACGATTTATCCGGGTAACCATGTGGATTCCACAGTGGTGTCCAATCTTTTCATCGATGAATATATGGGGGATGCCAATGACGCACAGCTGAAGGTCTATCTCTATCTGCTCCGCATGATGAACGCCCATCTGGCCACCAGTGTGTCCGACATCGCGGACAAGTTCAACCACACAGAGAAGGATGTACTGCGGGCCCTGAAATATTGGGAGAGGCAGCAGCTCCTCAGCCTGGATTACGATGGGGACAAGAATCTGGTGGGAATCCATATCCACGATTTGAACGCCGAGGACAGGACAGGCTCCGGGTCTGTCCCCCAGATGCCGGCCTCCTTCGTGCCTATGCCCGCTATGGAGGCTGCGGCTACGGAGGATTCCCGGGGAGGAGCCGTTCCCGAAGGGCTTGCGGAGGAGCCCGACAAGCCGCAGACTGCCTCGCTCTATGAGAAGCCATCCTACACGCCCGACCAGCTGCGGGAGTTCAAGAGCAGGCAGGAGACCACCCAGCTTCTGTTCATTGCGGAATCCTATATCGGAAAGCCTCTGACACCTTCCGAGATTAAGACCATCCTGTACTTCACGGACGTGCTGCACTTTTCCGATGACCTGATCGACTATCTGCTCCAGTACTGTGTGGACAGGGGCAAGAAGGATTTCAAATACATAGAGAAGGTAGCCGTGAATTGGGCGCAGGAGGGCATCTCCACCCCGAAGCAGGCCCAGAAGCAGGCCACCCGCTATGACAGGAATATCTACACCATCATGAATGGCCTGGGCAAAAGCAACTCTCCCACCGCCAAGGAGATGGAGTTCATCACCCGCTGGCTGAAGGATTACGGCTTTTCCATGGACATCATCATCGAGGCCTGCGAGCGCACCGTGCTGGCGACGGACAAGCACCGCTTCGAGTATGCCGAGAGCATCTTAAGCAGCTGGAAGCGCCAGAACGTGCACCACAAGGCCGATATCCAGGGGATTGACGATCTGCACCAGCAGCGTAGGAAGAACGCCTCCTCCAATCCTCCGAAGCCGTCGGGCAACCGCTTCAATCAGTTTCCGCAGCATAACTATGACTTTGCTGCCCTGGAGAAGGAACTGGTCAGCAACTAAGGGCACAGGGACAGGAGATCATAATGGCACTGAGCAATTCTCAATACGAAGCCATCATAAAGGAATACCAGCGCACAAGGGACGAGAGCCGTGCCCTGGAGGATGCCAGGAGACAGGAGGTCTGTGAGGCCATTCCGGAGTATCTGCCCCTGTGCGAATCCGTCAGCACTCTCTCCGTAGCCCGTGCAAAGCGCCTGCTGGAGGGGGATGATGCCGCGCTGTCAGGGCTCCGGGAGGAGCTTGCGGAAATCGCCCAGAGGCGTAAGCGCCTGCTTGAGGAACATGGCTTCCCGGCGGATTATCTGGAGCCCGTCTATAGGTGCCCAGACTGTCAAGACACCGGTTACATCGCCTCATCGGAGGGGCTTAAAGCAAAGTGTCATTGCTTCCGACAGCAGGAGATTTCGATTCTGTATGCCCAGTCCCACATACAGGAAATGATAGAGCGGGAGAATTTTTCCGTTCTTTCGTATGAGTATTATCAGGGGGAGGATTTGCGCCGCTTCCAGGCGGCAGTTGGCGTCAGCCGCAGGTTCATACAGGAGTTCGAGGGCAACTGCCAGAACCTCTTCTTCTATGGTGCAGTAGGCACCGGGAAGAGCTTCCTCTCCGGCTGCATCGCCAGGGAGCTTCTCCAGCGGGGCAATTCCGTCATCTATTTCAGCGCCGCCGGCCTGTTCGACATGCTGGCCAGATATACCTTTGACGGACGGCTGAAGGAGGGCCTCCAGGATTTCTGCGAGGATCTCTATGGCTGCGACCTGTTGATTATCGACGATTTGGGAACGGAAATCACCAACAACTTCGTGACCTCCTCGCTGTTCGCCTGCCTCAACGAGCGGCACCTGAGCGGGAAATCCACCCTGATTTCCACCAACATCAGCCTGGAGGAGCTCCGGAACCGTTATTCCGACCGTGTCTTCTCCCGAATCACCAGCAGCTTCACGTTGTGCAGTTTCACAGGGCCGGACATCCGCATCCTGAAAAAGCGCCTGTCCAACGCCCCCGCTACATAAATATTTAGGAAAACTCATCGAGGACTTCTTCCGGCTTCAGACAAAAATGCAGGAACCTGCATGTAAAAGAACAGAAAGGGATACATCATGGGCAACCGCGAAGAAAAAAGGAACTTGGAAACCATTCCCGTAGGTTCTCTGGGAATCATCGCACTGGAGGGCTGCAGGCCCCTCTCCGAGCAAATCGACAAATACCTGGTGAGGTGGAGAGCCGAGCGGGAGAGCGAGCACAAGGAATCTCTGGCCTTCTCCGGTTATCAGAGGGGCTCCTACCTGCTGCAGGCAAAGGTTCCGCGCTTCGGCTCCGGGGAGGCCAAGGGGACGATCCTGGAATCCGTCCGGGGCTTCGACCTTTATCTGCTGGTGGATGTGTGCAACTATTCCCTGACCTACCGCCTGGGCGGCCAGGAGAACCACATGTCGCCGGATGACCACTACCAGGATCTGAAGCGAATCATCGCCGCTGTGGGCGGAAAGGCCCGCCGCATCACGGTAATCATGCCCTTCCTGTACGAAAGCCGCCAGCATAAGCGCTCCAACAGGGAATCCCTGGACTGTGCCCTGGCGCTCCAGGAGCTGACGCAGATGGGTGTGGACAATATCATCACCTTCGATGCCCATGATCCCAGGGTCCAGAACGCCATCCCCCTGCACGGCTTCGAGACCGTACAGCCCGCCTACCAGTTCATCAAGGGGCTGTTGGGCCATGTTAGCGACCTGCAGATAGACACCGACCACATGATGGTCATAAGCCCGGACGAGGGCGGCATGACCCGGGCCATCTACTGCGCCAATGTTCTGGGGCTGGATATGGGCATGTTCTATAAGAGGCGGGACTATACGAGGATAGTGAATGGGCGCAATCCCATCATCGCCCATGAGTTCCTGGGCACCAGCGTGGAAGGAAAGGACATGATTATCATCGACGACATGATTTCCTCCGGGGACAGCGTGCTGGAAGTAGCAGCCGAGCTGAAGAGCCGCAAGGCGCACAAGATATTCGTCTTCTCCACCTTCGGATTGTTCACCAGCGGCCTGGACAAATTCGACCGGGCCTATGAGGACGGCATCATCGACCGGGTGCTGACCACGAACTTAATCTATCAGACGCCGGAGCTGCTGCGCAGGGAATGGTACATCAACTGCGACATGAGCAAATACATCGCCTATATCATCGATACCCTGAACCATGATTCCTCCATCAGCGATCTGCTGAATCCCAATGAGAGAATCACGAGCATCGTGGCGCGGTACAAGAATGGAGAATTGTAGAGTGCCGCGGCCTATTGTAAACCACTCTCTATTTTAGGTTGACATTTCATTTGGATTAATGTATAC
>CAMQOJ010000339.1 GCA_947003375.1 uncultured Lachnospiraceae bacterium | reverse complement strand
ATCATAGTCGGAGTCGTACTCATCGCAGTCAGTGTGTGGATGAACTCTTTTAAGAAACTCGTGGTGAACCATGCGGTGATCTGGGCGTTTGCCGGAGCAATCATGGTTCTGGTGGGGGCAGTTCCCGTTTTTTCAGGCTGGATGAGCCGGCTTGCGCCGGGTACGGGGCTGGCCTTTTTCTGCATGGTCATTCTGGCGCTGGTGGTTGAGATGCAGAACAGCGTGGCCATTTCGCAGATGACCATGAAGAACAGGGAGCTGGCCATTCATGTGGCCCTCCTGAATCAGGAGAACGAACGCATCATGGAAGAGCTTGAGGAGATGAGGCGGGCTGAAGACGATGCATATGAAAAAGATAGAGGCTATGAAGCTTCGGAAGGATTCGGGACAGAGGGTTAGATGGTATGTGCCGGGGGGAAGGGCAGGATGAGGAAAAAGGAGTTGCTGATTATCATACCGACATATAACGAAGAAAAGAATATAGGAGGGGTATTGGCACAGCTGGAGCAGACAGAGTGCGGCACTGCGGCAGATATCCTTGTGATAAACGATGCTTCTACGGATGCCACCAACTGGATCGTGAAGCAGATGCAGTATCCGCTGGTCTCCCAGCTCTACAATATGGGGTATGGATGCGCGCTGCAGACGGGATACAAATACGCGGTTCGCCGGGGATATAAATACGTGATTCAGATGGACGGCGACGGACAGCACGATGTGTGCAACATTCCGGTAATCTATCGGAAGCTGAAGGAGGCGGATGCGGAGGGCCGTTTTCCGGATATCGTGCTGGGAGCCAGGTTTCGGGAGGACAGCGCCGCTTTTCCGGTATCCCGGCCAAAGAAGCTGGTCTATTCCTTGTTCCGCCGGCTCATTTATATGGTAACGGGAGAAAAGATATCGGATCCGACTACTGGACTGCAGGGCCTGAGCAGGAAAGCGTTCCTTTTTTATTCTAAATACAATAAGTTCGATGACAGATATCCGGATGCGAATATGCTGATTCTGATGCTGCTGGTCAAATTCAGAGTAGTGGAGATCCCCGCCGTGATGCACAGCAGGACGGCCGGGAAAAGCATGCATTCCGGGCTGAGGCCCTTCTGGTACATGCTCAGGGTCATCTACAGCATGATGATCATATTGATTCAGGTGAAGCTGTTGAAAATGGATGTGGGAGTGGGGCTGAAGAGCGTGGATAAGATATAGGCAGTAGGAGCGAGTGGCAACGCTCTGCATACTGTTTGGGATGAGTTTAGGAATGCTTTTCAGGTTTTTTAGATTTAAATTAGAATATGGACACAACATGGACACATTTCCCCTGTAATATGTATATCAGATAGTTGATGAACTCACTATCTCCCCCCTCATAAGAAATAGTAAAAGGGTCTCGGTGCAAGCCGGGGCCCTTTTACATTGGATAAAGGGGGAGGCAAAAAAAGCTTGCATTAATGCCCGGCATATAATAGAATAGGCTTAAGCAGATTTTCTAAGACATCGATTCTGAAAGTCAAGAACGCAATTCATGGAAATCGGAAAATTCCTGCTGTCAATTTCGAGATACAAGACACGGATGGAGGAGACGTAAAGGTATGCCAGATTTTCATTTCATAAAAAAGGAACCAATCTATGAGGGCTGGTCTGATGACCGGAAATACTGCGCCACAGCGGAGCCGGAGGAAGGATGTGCCCGGGGAGCGAAATACTTCCTCCGCATCTCCCCCATGTCCCAGTATGACAGGAAGCAGGCTGAATTCCGTATGATGGAGAAGGCGGCGGCCCTGGGCATCCCCATGTGCAGACCCCTGGCTTTCGGGGTCTGTGAGGAGGGCGTCTATTCGGTTCAGAGCTGGATCGAAGGGATTGGGGCGGAGGAAGCGGTGCCGGCCCTGCCGGACAGCAGACAGTACGCCTACGGACTGGAGGCCGGGCGCATCCTTCGCAGGCTGCATGCCATCCCCCTGCCGGAGAAGCGGGGAGAGGGGCCTGCCCTGGAGGACTGGGAGACGCGTTTCAACCGGAAGATAGACACGAAGATCCGGAAATACAGGGAATGCCCCTTACATTATCCCGGGGGAGAGGCTTTCATCCGGTATATCGGGGAAAACCGCCATCTGCTGAAAGGCAGGCCCCAGACCTGTCAGCACGGGGATTACCACATCGGGAACATGATGCTGGACGAAAGCGGACAGCTTTATGTAATCGATTTCAACCGGTTCGATATCGGGGATCCCTGGGAGGAGTTCAACCGTATCGTGTGGTGCGCCCAGGCCTCTCCGCTGTTCGCGTCCGGCATGGTGAACGGGTATTTTGAGGGCCATGTCCCGGAGGAATTCTGGAGGCTGCTCGCCCTCTACATCTCCAGCAATACCCTGTCCTCCATATACTGGGCAGTCCCCTTCGGGCAGAAGGAGATAGACACCATGCTCAGCCAGGCGGCGGAGGTGCTTCGGTGGTATGACGGCATGCGCAGCGTCGTGCCGTCCTGGTATTTCCAGGGATATTACCTGCAATGCATAGACGGAATACCGTATAAATTGAAATACCCCTTCGACTTTTCCTTCCTCCGTAAATACGGCAGGGTGTTTCAGGTATACGACGACCAGGACTCCGGCAATATCTGCTTCGGGACCGAGAGAGACGGGGAGCGCTATTTCGTGAAGTTCGCGGGAGCTCCCACGGATCGGGGCACGGGCACGGCCCGGGAGGCAGTGGAGAGGCTGCGGGAAGCCTGGCCGGTCTACAGGGATCTGCGGCATGGGAGCCTGATCGAGCTGGTGGAGGCGGAAGAGATCGGAGGCGGGTTCGCGCTGGTATTCCGCTGGGCCCAGGGGGACTGCATGGGCAGAATGTACCCGGCGGCCCACCGGAGGTTCATGGCGCTTCCCACGGAGAACCGGCTGCAGGTGTTCGGAGACATCCTGCGCTTTCTGGAACATACGGCTTCCAGGGGATACGTGGCCATCGATTTCTACGATGGCAGCATCCTGTATGATTTTGACAAAGGAAAGACCACTGTCTGTGACATAGACTTTTTCCGCAGACGGCCCTGTGTCAATGACATGGGGAGGATGTGGGGGAGCTCCAGATTCCAGGCCCCGGAGGAATACCGGCTGGGGGCGGCAATCGATGAGGTGACCAATGTCTATACCGCGGGAGCGTTTGCTTTTGCGCTGTTTGGCGGATATGGGCGCACCCCGGACAGCTGGCAGTTGGGGGAGGGGCTTTTCGCCGTGGCCGCAAAAGCGGTGGAGGAGGACAGGAGCCTGCGCCAGCAGTCCCTGCGGCAGTTCAGGGAAGAGTGGGACAGCGGGCTTTTGGAAAAGGAGAGAGGAGACGACACAAATGAAGACAAAATGCGGATTGGATTGCAGTGAATGCGGATGTAAGGAGTGCGGCGGATGCACGGAGACAGGCGGGCGCCCCTTCGGAGGCACTTGCATGATTGCGCTGTGCTGCGACGAAAAAGGCTGCGAGAACTGTGGCAGGTCCTTTGAGGCGCCCTGCAGGCTGAAGGAGGAGCTGATTGCGGAGTTCAATGCCCTGGGGATTGAAGACATGGAGGAGATCACCGACCTTTATGCGCTGAACGGGGCCTTCGTCAATCTGGCCTATACGCTTCCGGGCGGCCAGGAGATACGGTTCTGGGACGATGCCAGGGTATACCTGGGGAACCAGGTCCACAAGAAGGGGAGCGACAGATGCTACGGCCTCACGGCCGATGAGAACTACCTGCTGGTCTGTGAGTACGGCGAGGGCGGCTCGGACGCCGAGATTGTTGTATACAGGAGGCGGAAAAAGGGTTGAATAAGGTTCCCAGGCCCGGAGGAAGTGGACATTGGCTGACGGAAGTCAAGGGACATGGCAAGCGGCATGGCAGGGAAGCCTCGGCAGAGGGAGGAAGAGTGGCTGCCGCATCAGGGGAATCTGTTTTCCTGATGCGGCAGCCATATCCGGTCAAAGGGGCTACGGCCTCACAGGGCGGAAGTCGAAGCCCTTGTCCAGCTCCTGGGACAGCCGCACCAAAAATGTGCTGAGCAGCCGGACGCAGTCCTCGATGTCCTTCCAACTGCCCACCTCCACGGAGCTGTGCATGTACCGCAGAGGGATGGAGACCAGGGCCATGGGGATGCCCTCATCGGCCTGGTTCACCGTGTCGCCGTCCGTACCCGTGCGGCCTCCGGCGATTTCCCACTGTACCTTCATATCCAGCTCCTCCGCCACCTGCTTCAGCAGGGCGTTCATCGGCTTGTTCACCGCAGAGCCCATGCACAGCACCGGCCCGCCGCCCAGCTTCACCTCTCCGGTGTCACCCGGATTGGTGCCGGGGGCGTCGCTGGCCCAGGTCACGTCCACGGCGATGCAGCAGTGGGGCTTCAAGCGCGCGGCGGCATGGTAGGCGCCTCGGCCTGTGGTCTCCTCGCCTGTGGTGGTAGCGGCGTAGATGCCCAGGGAAGCGCCCTGCTGCGCAGCCTCCCTGGCGGCCTCCAGCACCACGAAGGCTCCGGTGCGGTCGTCCAGGGCGCGGCAGGTGAAGCAGTCGTTCATCAGCTCCCTGACGGGCACGTCCGCGCAGACCATGTCGCCCACGGCCACTGCGGCAGCGGCTTCCTCTTTGGAAGCTGCCCCGATGTCCACCAGCAGGTCGGAGACATCTATCTTCTCCTTTTTCACCAGGTCTGAGGAGGTGGCGATGATGCCGTTGACCTTGCTGCCCTCATGCCAGCCCTGCACCGGCGAGCCTATGTACAGCCTGGGGCTGACGCCGCCTGCCTTAGCCAGGTGGAGACGGCCGGAGTCGTCGATATGGGTCACGATGAAACCGATTTCGTCGATATGCCCGCACAACAGCACCCTGTGGGCGGCCTCCGGATTCACGATGGAGACGGCATTGCCGCTGGGGTCTGTGAGCTGGGCGTGGGCGAAGGCCTTGCCGTAGGCGAGGGCCTTTTGCTGGATGATTTCTTCGTATCCGCTGACGGATGGGGTGGAGAGCAGGTCTTTCAGGAATTCTCTGTTCATAAGCAATCCTCTTTTCTTTTATAAAGTGTCACATTGTCCTTCTGTGTTCTACATTGTACCAAGCCACTTACGTGGCAGCAAGCGCTTAAATAATTTT
>CAMQOJ010000338.1 GCA_947003375.1 uncultured Lachnospiraceae bacterium | reverse complement strand
CCCCTGATGGTAGCACCGCGCCCACCGCGCCCAGTATTCCGGGGATTTGTCCAGATACATTTCGTCCTTGATGTCATCGGACAGCGGAACGCCGCACTGCTCCATGACCGCGCGAACCACCTCACAGCCTGTCATGCCGACTACATATTTGGGGTTCCCGTTCCCGAATTGCGTCGCGATACCGGCTTTATCAAATATCCAACTGTCAAAGACCTAGTTTCACTGAAAATTGATTTTACCGCCATATATGAAACATATCAAGTTTTATGGAACAATAATAAGAATTGCTAAATCACCTCTTTCCTGATATAATGAGCGTTAGCATCATAAAAAAATCCAGAGAGGAGGTTCGCTTTCCATGTATTATCTGATGAACAAGGATGCCGTCGCCGCATCTTTCCATAAAGAGAACAGCAGATGGATGCTGCTGCGGCAGGATGCGGAACTTCCTCTCGGGAGATTTGAGATCAATACATGGCTGGAAGACAGAAAGGCCTATAAGCATAACCGTCACTTGAAGCGGCTTATGATAGACTGCGGATGCGAGACCACGGAAGGATTCATAAAGATTACGCATGCCGCGTCCATCAATGACTCCTTCTGGATAAAGGAAGAGAAAGAGGATGTCCGCTGGAATGAAATCTCTTTTTACAGAAATGATTTCGACGCCACGATTTCAAAACTGGCATTCGAGGGCCTGGGATTATATGGCGTACAGTTGAGCAGCACTTCCCCGGAGCTGACCACGGACGGATCCTTTCGCAAATGCTGGAGAAAGGAAGAGGGGGAAATCTATCTCTACAAGAGAGGGATTTCTGGCGCTTTCAACGCAGGACTGGAGCCATACTGCGAAGCGCTGGCCTCTGAAATCGTCCGGAAAGCGGACCCAACAAGCGTCCGATATTCCGTATTAAGGCTCCATGGGGAGACGGCAACAAAATGTAAGGCTTTTACCAACGAGAAGATTGGCTTTACCCCGTTGAGGAAATTGGTAGACCGCAGCATTACCCTGGACGGGCTCCTGGACTTCTTTGACGCGCTTGGATGCAGGGAGCAATTCCAGAGGATTCTTGTCCTGGATGCGGTGATATTTAACGTAGACAGACATCTGGGGAATATTGGCCTCCTGGTAGATAATGACACACAAAAGCCCCTTGGAATCGCCCCGAATTTTGATTTCAACCTGTCCATGCTTCCCTATGTGACAGAGGAGGAATTTGAACGGATTGGGACGAAGCTTCTGGATTACAGCCCCGCCTTGGGCAATGATTTCACGAGGACAGGGCAGGAAATGCTGACCTCAGAAATCAGGAGAGAGTTGATAAATCTACAGGGATTCCGGTTCTCTTTCCGAGGCAACAGAGAATTTGGGCCGGCAAGGGTGCAGGCGCTGGAAAATATGGTGGACAGGCAGATTCAGGCCATTCTCAAGGGGGAAATCCTTTATACCAGGGATGTCTTCATACCCGGAGAAATCCCCCGGGGGAGCGCGCAGGAAGGCGATTCCTTCGACAATGCCGACGAACTGAGGGCCGCCGCTGCCCTTGCCGCAAAATTGAAGGAGACGGGCTGTTTTTCTTCCGTTATGGAGGAGATTGAGGAAGACAATCATGTAATCGTCATCGCCACGCTGTATGAGAAGGGGGATTTCATCAATCTGAACATCCGCATGGACGGCATGGAGGTTTCCTGCGATAAGAATGGGATTGAAACAGGAACGGATGAACTCTGCCGCGGATTTCAGGCGTTCCCGGAGGCATATGGCATGATTCGCAGAATCGTGGACGGGACAGGCTGTATGGGAAGAGGGATGCGAAAAGGAGAAAAGGCAGAGGTATGAAGAAGATTTCCCTGGAGGAACTGCAGAAGGAGAGCCGGACGGAATCCTATCCGGAGCAGTACCGCTACATCTGCGGCCTGATCGAACAGCAGAGAATCACGCCTGTGAAGAGTTCCCCGCGAAACGGGAAGAAGCCGGCCCTCCATACGAGCTACTGGCTTGCGGAGGAGAAGCCGGATTACGGAGAGGAGCTGGAGGAGCTGCAGTTTCGCACAGTGCCCGCCATCCGGACCGACTATTATCTGAATCACCCGGAAGTCTACCGGGAAGAGCGGAAATGGGTCAGGCTCCTGAACCGCTTTTTCCTGGAGCAGGGCGAGGCGGGGAGCCGGAACCTGCCCTATGTGTCCCTGAACGAGCGCAGCTTCCGGATATGGGGCAGGGAGAAATTCCTGCAGAGGGAGCAGGGGAGGAAAATCCTGGCCCACTGCGGCGTCGGCCTGGAGGTGCTGCGCGTCTACCGCACCACAGAGCCCCTGGCCTATTACTCACGCACCCGCCGGGTCCCCCAGACCATACTGATCCTGGAGAACAAGGACACCTTCTATACCATGCGCAGGTGGCTGATGGGGGAGGGAAGCGGCATGGCGGCTTTCGGAAATAAGGCAGGCGGGCTTGATTTCGCGGACAAGGCTCCTGCAAAGGCTGGAAGGGCCGTGGAGACCGGCGCAGACGAACCGGACAGAGCAGGCGGAGCGGGAGAGGCAGCGCAGGCGCGAAACACCGGGGAACCGCCTTTCCACAGGATATTCGGCAGCGAAATATCCACAGTCATCTACGGCGCGGGAAAGGGGATCCTGCGCTCCTCCCAGGACTTCCGCTTCTGCGTGGAACCCCATATCAACCACCCGGAGAATGAAATCCTGTATTTCGGAGATTTGGACTACGAGGGCATAGGCATCTATGAAAGGCTGGCCGCCCTTTTCTCCACCGGGGAGGAGATGGCCGGGCGCGCCGGGAGACATGAGATAAAGCCATTCATCCAGGCCTACGAAAAAATGATGGATAAAGCGCGGGGATACGGCAAAGACTTCCTGCCCGACATGAGCGGGAACCAGAACCGAAACCTGTCGGGCCTGTTCTTTCGATATTTTTCCCATGATACAAAAGAAGCGATGATACAGCTCCTGGAGGCCGGAAAGTACATCCCCCAGGAAATCGTGGCGATTACGGATTTTTGAGAGGGCCAGACCATGCAATATGAATTCCTGAAGCATTTCCCCAGGCGCATGAAGCATGTGGGGGCATACGCGCTTCTGTTCGCTAACAGCAGCCAGAAGACCATCTGGAAGCAGTACGGATTCCTGAAGCTGGACGAGCAGGTGAACGTCATCTTCTCCCTGCTACTGTACCTCATGGAGCAGTCCCTGAAGGAGGAAAACTGCACCATAGACGACATCGGGGCCTACATGGACAGCCTGAACATGCGCTACTTTGGCAGGAACATGAGCTATGAGGACTGCAAGAACCTGGGGGATTTCATCATCAATGTAGTCCTCTCCAACGAGGGAAAGGCCATGTATTTTGAGGGATACGACTTCGAGGAGAGGGCGTACCGCACCATGAACATAAGCTATGTGGCCAACCGCATCGTCTATGTGGATTCTGAGGTGCGCAGGACCTCCTATTATCTCACCGAGGACGGCTACAATCTGCTGCTCTCCACCCTGGAAATCGAGAACAATATGAAGATAACCATCCACGAGATGATTTTCCGGATGCACCTGGAGAAACAGAGCTACGACCGGGCCGTGGACGATATCAAGAATGTATTCAACCTGCTGCGCATCCAACTGCAGAAAATCGAGGAGGCCATGGGCCGGATCCGCAGGAATGCCCTGAGCTACTCCGTGGCTGACTACGAGTCCGTGTTAGAAGCGAACCTGGACACCATCAGCGACACCAAGCAGAAGTTCCTGGGCTACCGGGAGCTGGTGAAGGCCAGGGCCAGAGAGCTGGAGGAGATGAACCTGAATGTCCGGCGGCTGGACGAGAAGGAGGAGGAGAAGCTGAGGAATCTGGGAATCATCGAGAGCTACCTGAACCGCACCATCGATGAGCACCAGAAGATCCTGAGCAGCCATTTCGACCTGAAGGCCCTGTATACCAGGGAATTGGAGCAGCTGTCCCAGATGTCATTTATCCGGCGTTTCTCCCTGCGCAGCGACCTGTATGAGAAAATCCTGGAGCATCCGGAGGGGCTGGAGCGCATGGAGATTTTCCTGCGTCCGCTCTTTGGCAACGAGCCGGATAAGATATATAATCTGAAGAAATCCACGGAGCTGCAGAGG
Organism: uncultured Lachnospiraceae bacterium; assembly: GCA_947003375.1. Taxonomy (GTDB): domain Bacteria; phylum Bacillota; class Clostridia; order Lachnospirales; family Lachnospiraceae; genus Acetatifactor. Next base: position 999 of record CAMQOJ010000338.1, on the reverse strand, counting down.
CCCCTCCGAAAGAAGGGGGAGGACGAGGCGGGGGCTGTGATGGAGTTCGGGGACGAGCGCTGGATGGAGGAGGAAGAGCGGCGCAGGCGGCAGAAGCTGGCGCAGTATGAGGATTGCGTCCTGTTCCTGCTGCGCAGGGCCCTGGAGACCAAGGCGGGTGAGGTATCTCTGGAAGAAATCCGCCGGGCCATGGACGGGGAGGAGGCCGGGGAAAGCTTCTCCGCGCTGCTGCCCAGCGTACAGATCTTCAAGGAGGTCATGGTGGAGCTGCTGCGGGGCAGGGAGATCGACATCGAGGTCCTGCGGGAGGAGCGGCGGAATTTCATCGGAGAGTCCTCCGGCGGCTTCCAGCTCAACGAGACGCTGCTGAACCTGATCGACGCCCACGGCCTGCCTGTCAGGAAGGTCACGGTCTACCGGATAGAGGACGGGAAGGTGATTTCCTTTGAGAACGTGCCCTACGAAGGGGGCGTGGGGAAAAATATCTGCTGCTCCAATGTGCTGCTGCGGGTGACGGTGTGAGGGGAACCAGGAAGCGAAGGAGGGGGTCGCTAAGGGATTGCAGGCCTCCCTGCGTGAAGCTTCTTCCGGTCCGGCATCAATGGCAAGTGAGAAAAGGAGAGTAACATGGCATATGAAATGGAAGACATCCGCACGGGGCAGGAGATTTTCTATTATCTCCTGGAACATCACGAGCTGAGCGAGGAGGCCCAGGAGCGGCTGTTCCGCAGCTATGCGGAGAACGAGCGGGTCCAGAACCTGGTGAAGTCCCAGGGGGAGGCCGCCGAGTGCGACATCGAACGCTACGGGGATGTGGTCTACCTGATCCCCAGGGAGGACAACACCTTCCTGGGCTTCTCCAAGGCGCAGCTAAAACAATTGCTGTGCAAGTCCGGCGGAACGGACAAGGACTATTACCTCTCCCAGTTCGTCATACTGACATTGCTGGTGGAATTCTATGACGGACAGGGGGCCACCAGCAAGACCAGGGACTACATG
>CAMQOJ010000337.1 GCA_947003375.1 uncultured Lachnospiraceae bacterium | reverse complement strand
GTATAATAAGAGAGGTTTATATAAACACATGAGCGGGGATTATGGAACAGGGAATCTTTCACATTCTGGTAGAAAACGGTACGAGTGAACGGCTGGATGAAATCGCGATGAGAGATGAAGCTTACCAGAAAGCCAGCCAGGAACTGGATGACGCTATCCTTGAGAAGGAAAGCCGGACAGGGAAGCTGCAGGAAGCAGACAGGCGGATATCGGTATTGTATGGCAGCCTGATGGCGGCTTATGCGAAGCTGGCATATGAACAGGGCCTCAAAGACATGGCTGAAATTTTTGCAAAAAGCCTGAAAGAGTAACCATGCAGAGACGATGACAGGAGGACTTTTATGCGGGAGAAGATTTTTGCCTATATTGAGAAGAAATACAAGGCCACCCCGGAATATCCCTGGGGAGAGGACGACGGCGCCGTCCTGCGCCATGGCGACAACAGGAAGTGGTTCGCGCTGGTGATGAACATCGGCAGGGTGAAGCTGGGGCTTGCCGGGGAGGATCGGGTGGACGTGATCAATCTGAAGATTGACGATATGGTGTTCAAGGATGCGCTGATGCAGGACAGGGGCATCTTCCCCGCCTACCATATGAACAAGGAGCACTGGATCACGGTGCTTCTGGACGGCACGGTGGAGGAAGCCAAAGTCTGCGACCTGATCGACTTAAGCTTCGCGGCCACGGCATCGAAGAAAAAGAAGACGAGGACGTGATGCGGATCAGGCTCCTGCGCAGGTACGATGCCGATGCGTTCCCCTTCGGGCGGCTGAAGGAGGAGTACGGAATCTGCGCGCTGCGGGGGCCAGAGGGGTGCCGGGCAGATTAAGCCATGCGCTGCAGTTCTTCTAACATGGTTTTCTCAATTCTGATAACGTCTGGTTGCGTTGGCGTGAATCGCACTCCTCTATGTAACAGGTTGATTATTTTACGGGCGGTCTTATCCAATTCTTTTATCAGATGGGGGTCTGCGATTATTACAGGCTGACCGCCCCTGATATACGGACCGTCCCTGCCATAATGTCCATTAACAGTCTTTCTCCTTATATTGAATTTTTCTGCGTACCAGAAGCCCCAGCCCATAGAGGAGCAGCACGGTGCCGCAGCACAGCGCCACCAGCAGGGCGAATTCCGCAAACTGCCCATTGCCCCGGCGGCTTGCCCTGTTCAGGAAGGGGATGCCCAGCACGATGAAAAAATACCAGAACAGGGGGGCCAGGCATTTGCCCAGGACCGGCGTAGAGGGCCTGTCTTTGCCTGTGCCGGGGAACCTATCGAAAAGGAGGCCCGCCAGCCGGTGGATTGTCAGCAGCGAAGCGAAGTAGACTACGGCACCAATCATGGTGTGGAGCCTGTCCGGAGTCAGCCAGCCGCCGGACACGCCAGACCGTCTGAAAAAATACGGCAGATAGATTGCCGCCACGATCCGCAGGCCGTTTACGAAGATGGTGAACCCGTAGGACAGCAGGAGGCTTATGGCAATCCAGGCCAGGCCGGGCAGTATCCGGAGAATTGCCCGGGGACGCTGGCTGTCTGGGGCGGGCGCTGCGGCTGCGGCGTTTCTTCCGGAAGCAGCGGCCCTGGCGCCGGAAGGGCCGGTGCTGCCAGGGCTTCCGGCAGATTCAGGGGGGCTGCCGTCGCCCCCGGGATTTTCTGACAGGGGGGCCTCCGGATGGCGGCTTTCCGCAAGACGGAGGCCTGGCCAAGGGAGTTCCGTCCAGGGACGGAGCTCTGTCAGGCGATGGCATCGCATCCAACGCCAGAGTCCCGTCAGGTGGCGGAATCCCATCCAAGGTAGGCGTCCCAGCCGGAGCCCAGCCAGGTGACGGCCTCCCACCCATAGGTGGGAGAAGGAAAAAATCAGCATTGCCGCAGTGATGATCATGAACTGCACGCCGGAGCAGGAGGGCGCGATGAGATAGCGCAACCCATGGTTGACATAGCCCATGCCCGGCTCGTAAGTAAAGGGGATGCCGCTCAGGGCTTCCACCCAGCGGGCGGTGGGGCCCAGAATCCACCGCAGGCTGTCACAGTCCGCCCTGCTGTAGAGATGCTTCATGCCCAAAATAAGGAGGACGCCCATGATATAAATAAACAGGTTCTGTCTGAGGAAATGAAGTTTTCCGCGAATATCCATCTGCTATACCTCTGTCTGTCGATTCAATAGCCTGGCCGTCTGCCTGCGCTTCCTGAACTGCCGCCGCGCGCCACAAAACGACACTACTGTCAGAATCACTCCCAGCAGAATCCCCCCGGGCTCCGAGTAAGCGGTATATCCGCCGCCCACGGCCAGGTTGGACACCTGGAGGGGCAGGGGATTGGCCTGGTTCACGTCCTCGGCCTCCCCCTCCGGATTCCGGATCTCCTCCACCACGGCCACAAATGACGTATATGGTGTGGTCATGTTGTAATCCAGCCCCAGCTTTGTGATTGCATCCTTCACGGAATCATCATTGCGGATGCTGCCGTACCCCGCCAGCTGATCCAGCTTCGTGCGGGCCCAGAGATAGCGGATGGATTCGTCCTGGGTATCCACAGTAGAATCGGCCACAGAGATTTCCTGCACATAGTCTTCGCCACCTGCCTTTCCCTTGACCGTAATGGTACCGGTGGGCTCCCCGCGCCATTTGCCGAAGAGGATCAGGGGCTTTTCGGCATACAGGATGGAGGGCGTGGAGGTGGCCACGTCATAGACGTCGAAGCCTTCATAATCCACCGTGATCCCGGTCATCAGGGGAGCCTCGATGTAGGAGGCGAAGCGCTGGGCGGATTCCGCAGCGTCCTCGGAATCGGTGACCAGGAAGGATTCGCCCATGCCGCACTGGGCGATGCCCTTGATCAGATAGTCGTTGACGGAGCAGCCGATGCCGAAGGAGAAGAAGCTGGCAGTATCCATGTTTTCGTTGATCAGGTCGTAAATCTCGTCCTCATTGGAGATATAGCCGTCAGTGATGATGACCACGCTCCGGGCGATGTCCTCTTTCAAAGGGACAGAGACGGCGGTCTGGAGCGCCGGCAGCATGGAGGTTCCGCCGCCTCCCTCCTGCTCGTCTATCAGGTCGATAGCAGCCTGGACGTTCCTGGAATTGGCCGCCAGGGATTTGGTTGACAGCAGATAGGTGTCGTCCGAGAACAGGACCAGGTTGAAGCGGTCCATGTCCCGCAGCCCCGTCGCCAGGCTGCGTATCAGATCCTTGGCGGTATCCAGGGGATATCCATACATGGAGCCGGACACGTCCAGGACGAAGATGTACTCCCTGGGCGGGATGTCGTCAGGGGTGTAGCGCTCCGGCGGCTGCACGGTGAGGAAGAAATATTTCTCGGAATCCGTCTCGGTGAGCACCAGGCCGCTCTCCACGGATTCGCCGGTGAGCCTGTATTTCAGGATGAAGTCCCGGTTTCCGGCATAGTCCTCGGAATCCGCCAGGGTGATGCGGGCCTGGGAGCCGTTTTCCTGCTCCACCTTTATCTCATGGGACTTGCAGCTCACGTCCGCGATGGGCACGCCGGTGGAGAGGTTGACGGTGATGTGGTCCTCGCTGTCCGGCAGCACGCCCTCGGGAAGATAGGGGCTGGCTGCCCAGCCGTCGGCGCTGTCGTCATTTGTGACAGTGGTGTCAGGCCTGTCTTCTTCCGCCACAGGGCCGTCAGCGGCACCGTCCTGGCTCCCTTCTGTGGACATCTCCCTGTCCGGCACGGCAGCGTCCGCCGCAGGGCTGTCCGCATCTTCCGGCGTGACATAGCGGGGCCCCACCACCGTGGGGAAGACGAACTCGCAGACACCCTCCCTGGTGGCCACCAGCTCCGTGTAGTGCAGCTCGATGCGGGCCGTGTCCCCGGGCATGACATTGGCCACATCCATGGTGAAGACATTGGGCCTGCGCTGCTCCAAGAGGGACGCGCTCTTCCCCTCCTCCTTCGCCTCCTCGTACTCCTCCTTTGCCTCCTCCTTCTCCTTGATCGTGGCAGTGACCCTGTGGCTGCCAATCTCCATGGTCATGCCGTGGACGGTGGCCGTGCTGGAGGTGGGGAATACGTACTGGGCGTTTATGGGCTTGTCGCCTTCGTTCACATAGGTCTGCACCACATAGGTCTCGGCGATGACACCGTTAATATTTGTAGTCACCTCCGTGGACTTTAGGGGGAAATAGTCCGTGGAGACATCGGCTCCTTCGCTCTGGATGACGAAATAGGGGGCCAGGAGCTTTTCCCCATCCTCCTCTTCGCCGGCATGGACCGGGAAAGGGCATGCCGTGAGCAGGAGCAGCGCGGACAACAGTGAGACCAGACTCTTACTTCTTTTTTTCATCGTGATGTACCTCCGTTTCTGCCTCCAGAATAGGACGGCAATGCACATAAGGGGCATCAGATTTTCAACATTTTTGCATCATTTCGCCCTTTTGAAAAAATGATGCAGAAAAGATGCAGAAATGTCGGAAAAATGATGACATCAAATCCGGACATACTTTACCCTCCGGGGACATAGACTTTGAAAAGGAAACAAGCTATGGGAGGGAAAGGCGTGTTTGAACAGTGGGGCATTGATGAGACGGCGGAGGAACTGAAGAGCGATCTGCATATGGGATTGAAGACGGAGGAGGCGGCCAGACGGCTGGAACGGGACGGGCGCAATGAAATGCGGGCTCCCAGAAAGAAGACAATCATAGAGTCATTTCTGGAGCAGTTGAACGACCCGCTGATCTATGTGCTGATCGTGGCGGCAGTGGTGTCCGTGCTGCTGAAGGAAGTCAGCGATGCCGTGATCATCGGCGTGGTGGTGGCGCTGAACGCCGCGGTGGGGGTGCTCCAGGAGGGCAAGGCCAGGAAGGCCCTGGAGTCCTTAAAGAAGCTCACCAGCCCAAAGGCTTTCGTCATCCGGGAGGGCAGGCGCATGGAGATCCCCGCGGCGGAGCTGGTGCGGGGAGACCTGGTCTGGCTGGAGGCCGGCTGCCAGGTGCCGGCGGACCTGCGGCTGACCCAGTCCGCGAATCTGAAGATAGAGGAATCCGCCCTGACGGGAGAGTCTCTTCCTATAGAGAAAGACGCGGAATTCATGGGGATAATGGGAAAAAACATCTCCCATAGAAAAGGGGCGCTCCATGGAAGCGATGGATTCCAGGGAGAGCGCATCCCCCTGG
>CAMQOJ010000336.1 GCA_947003375.1 uncultured Lachnospiraceae bacterium | reverse complement strand
GTGCAGGCCTTCCGGACGCGCCTCAGCCTCCTTCATGTTCTCCATTCCCCAAGCGTACGCCGATTCTTTTCCGGATTTTGGAGCCTCCGGCCCCTATCCCCCAGCATGACAGCCAAGGTCTTCCCCAGCCCGTACACGTCACAGGCCGGCGTAAGGACGCTCCCGCCCCGCAGCTGCTCCGGCGCGGCGAATCCCGGGGAGCCAGCCCGTGAGGCGGCCTGCTCCGCCATGGAGCAGACGCATCCGAAGTCCACCAGCTTGACCCCGCCGTCCGGCCTGAGGATGATGTTGGCAGGCTTCACGTCCCGGAACAGAAGCCTCTCCGGCAGCTCGTGCAGATATCCGAGCCCTTCCGCCAGCATGAGCCCTATCCGCACCGTCTGGCTCGCCGAAAAGCGCCGCTGCTTCAGGACCTTCTCCAGGCTGTCCCCCTCCACGTACTCCCGCAGCAGTATCCCTATCTCCGCTTCCCTCCAGAACGCGTAGAATTCCGGGTACAAAGGGTGGTGGAGCCCTTCCAGTACCTTTGCCTCCCGCTCCAGCATCTGCCCATGCCAGCTGACTTTACAGGCGTACCTTCCCCCGCCTGCCGCGTCCTCCACGCAGTACACGTCCGAAAATGCCCCCTGCCCCAGCAGGCCCAGGCAGCTATAGCCGCGCCCGGCCAGTACGGCCCTGTCCAGGTCCCGCTCCCTGCCCTCACGGTCCAGTCTTTCATACCCCATCCTGCAAGACCTTACCTTTCCTTTTTCATCCTTTAGAAAATATTAAAATATTGAAAATATCCGATTACGGACCAGAATCCATGACGGCCCTCCCTGACAGAGGGCTCTATAGCGACTTGCCGCGGACAAAAGCGGCCGTTTCGAAGAATGGGCCATGGCCTGGTGGGGAGGCCCTGCCGCCCCACCATTGCCGAACCCGCTAAACCTGGCTGCCGATTCATTTCATAAAGATATTCGACAGATCGTTGAAGAAGATGACCACCATCAGCACCATGAAAAACATCAGCCCCACGAAATGGACCATGCCCTCCTTCTCCGGCGGGACAGGCTTCCCCCGGATGACCTCCACCAGCAGGAACACCAGCCGCCCGCCGTCCAGCGCCGGTATGGGCAGGAGGTTCAGGATTCCCAGGTTCACCGACAGCATCAGCGTGATGTTCAGCATGCTCAAAAGTACGCTCTGCCAGCCGTACTCTTTTGCCGTATCGTAGGTCTTGCCCACCACGTTCACCGCGATGCCCACGGGCCCTGCCACATCCTGGCGGCTGACCCTGCCCCGGAATATCATCCCCAGGCTCTTGTAGGTGGCCTTCACGGAATAGCGCATCTCGTACCAGGCGTACTTGAACGTCTCTATCCCCTTCAGCTCCCGGAAGTCCGCATTCATGACGCCCAGCAGATAGATTCCTGACGCTTCATCGTACTGGGGCGTTACCATGGCCGTGTGCCGCTGGCCCTCCCGCTCATAGACCACCTCCACATCGCCGCCCGTGTAGGAAGCCTGCATATAGAGGGAAATCTCCTGGTACAGATAGAGCTTCTCCCCATTGATGGAGACGATGCGGTCGCCGTCCTGAAGGCCAGCCGCCTCCGCGCCGCCTCCCTCCGCCACCTGTGTGGCGATGGGGTCGCGTATGGCGATGATGTCTTTCATGTTCACCATGACAAAGGCGATGATGAAGGCGAGGATGAAATTGAAGATTGGCCCTGCCGCCACCGTGGAAATCCTGCCCCAGACGCTGGCGTTCAGGAAAGACCCCTCGCTGTCCTCCCCTTCCTTGGTCATCAGCCCGTCCTCCCCCTCGAACATGCACGCGCCGCCGATGGGGAACAGCTTCAGCGAATATTTCGTCCCTTTCTTCTGAAAAGAAGCCAAGCTGGGCCCCATGCCTACCGCGAACTCCACCACATGGATGCCGTTTGCCTTGGCCAACAGGAAATGTCCGAATTCATGGGCGATCACCACCACCCCGAATATCACAATGAACCATATCAAAGTCATCATTTATCCGTCAATCCTTCCTTACCAAACCTCTTTTTGTCCCGGACTGCCCTCAGCCCGGCTTCCCTTTCCCTTCCATGACGCAGGCATATGTCGCCTGCTCCGTCTCCAGAATCTCCTCCACGGTGGGATCCGGAATCACCTTATGCCGCCCCATGGCCTCCTCAATCAGCTCCCCTATCCCCAAATAGGACAGCTTCCCTTCCAGGAACAGCTCCACCGCCTTCTCATTGGCCGCATTGTATACCGTGGGCATGCTGCCCCCGGCCTGTGCCGCCCGGTAGGCCAGCTCCAGCCCCGGAAAGGTATCCGTGTCCGGCTTTTCGAAGGTCAGCTGCCCCAACTGAAACAAATCCACCCGCTTCCCCCCCATGGGCCTCCTTTCCGGATAGAACAGCGCGTACTGGATGGGAAGCTTCATGTCCGGCACGCCCATCTGGGCGATGATCGCGCCGTCCACGTACTGTACCGCCGAGTGGACGATGCTCTGGGGATGGACCACCACCTGAATCCGTTCAAGCCCCACGCCGAACAGCCATTTCGCCTCCATGACCTCCAGCCCCTTGTTCACCAAGGTAGAGGAGTCGATGGTGACCTTGCGCCCCATGGACCAATTGGGGTGCTTTAAGGCGTCCGCCGCCCCCATGGCCCGCAGCTGCTCCCTTGTCCTCCCCCGGAAGGGGCCTCCCGAGGCCGTGAGCAATATCTTCTCGATGCCCGCCTTCTCGTACAGCCCGGCACGCTTCCCGGTCCTGTCCGCCACCTCTCCGTTCAGGGACTGGAAAATGGCGCTGTGCTCGCTGTCCACAGGCAGGATGGCCACGCCGCACCTCTCGGCCAGGGGCATGATGATATGCCCGGCGGTGACCAGAGTCTCCTTGTTGGCCAGGGCGATGTCCTTCCCCGCTTCTATGGCCGCGATGGCGGGTCTGATACCAATCATCCCCACAATGGCCGTAACCAATACCTGGCTTTCCGGCAAAACCGCAATTTCCAGAAGCCCCTCCATGCCCGCCAGGACTTCCACGTCCAGATCCGCCACCCGGGCCCGCAGGTCCGATGCCGCTTCTTCCGACCACATGCATGCTTTCACAGGGTGGAATTCCCTGATCTGGGCCTCCATCTTCTCCACGCTGCTGCCCGCCGCCAGCGCCACCACCTGCAGCTCCGGGTTTGCCCGCACAATCTCCAGCGTCTGGGTGCCGATGGAGCCGGTAGACCCCAATATTGCTATCTTTTTCATTGTCGTCCTATGCCTCTCCGTAACATATATCGATATGTCGCTAAACTTTATCCCTCTTTGCGTCCGCCCTGTCTCCGCCATGCCTTCCCCGCCCTGCCGCCCGGAGGCCCGGGACAGAGCTGCCGGTTCATGCCGGTTCCTGCCCCGTCACGCTTCGGGCCAGGGCAGCCATGCCCCTGTCTCAGGGCAGCAGCAGAAGCGTCAGGAAATAGGTCATGGGCGCGGTGACGATCATGCTGTCGAACCTGTCCATGATACCGCCGTGTCCCGGTATCAGCTTGCCGTAGTCCTTGATGTCATGGTTGCGCTTGATTGCGGACGCCGCCAAATCCCCCACCATGCTCATCACCGCCCCCGCGGCGCAGATTGCCGCAGTCGCCCAGGCCACGCTTTCTTCAGGGAAGGCCCGCCCCACGAAGAAGCGACCGTACAGCCATCCGATCAGGGCCGCGCCCAGCACGCCGCCGATGCAGCCCTCCAGAGACTTCTTAGGGCTTAGGACGGGGAAAATCTTCTTCCTGCCGATGAGCTTCCCCACCGCGTAGGCGCAGGTGTCGCACCCCCAGGAGCTGATGAGGATCATCCACACCATATAGATGCCCTGGGACGCCGTCCTGGTCTCATAGACAAAAGAGAGCAGCACCGGCGCATAGAGGAAGGAGAAGACCACCGCCATGGCCTGATCCGCGTGATACCTGGGAAAGGCCAGCACATAGACGAACATCACCGCCAGGAACGTGCCCACGATGCACATCAGCAGAAAGGTATCCCCCGCCTCAAAGTACATCAGCAGATAATAGCAGAGGATCCCCGTCATCCCCGCCCATTCCATTCCGCCCGGCATAGGGGCGGTGCCGCTTCCGTTCCCGCCTCCGGCGCATTTCAGCGCCATCGTCAGCTCCCGAAACGCTATCAGAGACACACCGCACAGAAGCGCCGCCAGCACCCATCCCCCATAGCTCATGGTGCCTATGGCGATAATCAACAATACAATTCCGCTTGCCAACCTGGTCCAAAACATAAGCCCATCCCCCTATCCTTGTCCGCGCCGCTTCTCCCGGGGCCCACTGCCCCGTCTCTTAAGCGTTTTTCAGCCCGCCGAACTTCCTGTCTCTATGATTATATGCCTCCACGGCTTTTATCAATTCTTCTTTCGTGAAATCCGGCCACAGCACCGGTGTGAAATAGAATTCCGTGTAGGCCATCTGCCACAGCAGGAAATTGGAAATCCTCTGCTCATTGCAGGTGCGGATCAGGAGATCTGGCTCAGGGATTCCCGCCGTGTCCAGAAAGCCGCTCAGGGTCTCCTCAGTAATCTCCTCGGGCCGCAGCCGCCCCCGGGCCACCGCCTCCGCCATCCGCCTGGACGCCCTGACGATTTCGTCCCTGCCCCCATAGTTGATGGCTATCTGGAAGTGCAGGCCGTCGTTGGCTATCGTGGCCTCCTCCAGCTCCTCAATCCTGCTGCGGATGTCCCCGTCCAGCCGGGACTTCTCCCCCAGCACCCGGACGCACATGCGGTTCTTCTCCGCGGTCTTCAGACAGGTCTTCATGTAGCCCCGCAGCAGCTTCATCAGCGCGTCCACCTCGTCCTGGGGACGGTTCCAGTTCTCCGTGGAGAAAGCGTACACGGTCAGGTACTGAATCCCCATCCGATAAGCGTCCTCGCAGATGGTCTCCACGGTCTTTGCCCCCTGCACATGGCCATAGTTGCGGGGCATCCCCTTGGCCCTGGCCCATCTGCCGTTTCCGTCCAAAATAATCGCCACATGACGCGGCATTTTCAGTTCTTCGCCCATTTCCGCTCCTATCTGCCCATCCCCCGGCCCCCAGACCCGCAGGAATTTGCCGTCCCGTCTTCTTTTATCCGGATTTCCGTTCTCAATAAGCA
>CAMQOJ010000335.1 GCA_947003375.1 uncultured Lachnospiraceae bacterium | reverse complement strand
GTCATACCCGGAGCCGTCCGTGGCATTGCAGCTGATCAGCTCCTCACAGGCATACCGCGGCACGGCCGGAATCGCCGAGCCGTCCGGGCCCTTCAGCCATATGATCTCTCCGGCCATCTTAGCCATATAGCCGCCCCAGGCCGTTGGATTCTTCAGGCTCATCCTCTGATAGCCCATCAGCGTCAGAATCTGGGGCAGGGCAGAGGTAAAGCAGGGCTCCTGCACCGCATACGTATCGATGACGGCATCCGGGAAATGGCGCCGCAACAGTTTTCTGCCATACAAAAGCTGGCGGATGTTGCTCTCCCCGTTCACTGCCCAGCAGAAGGGCTGCGCATAGCTCCCGCTGATGAATTCCACCCGGCAGACGGATTCCGAATCCGAGACGAAGCGCCGGAGCCTACGGTAAGTCCCCGGATCGCTGCGCCGCAGATACTCCCAGGATTCCGGCTCGATTTCCAGGCTGACCTTCCACTCCGGCCAGCATTCCAGGGCATGCAGGATGTCCTGCCATGAGCCCTCCGGCATATGTCCCCTGATTCCGCCGTGATACCCGTCCACAAAATATAAAACCGCCATATCCCTGCTCCTCTCTCCGTTAATATCCTTTTGCTTTTACGTACTTTATTTGCCTTCGTAGTATACCCATTTATCGCTGGTCTTGAAAATGATTAGGGACAGCAGCAAGGTCATCACCAGCAATACCCATGCAAGCGCGGAGGCATAGCCCATCTGATATTCCGAAAACGCCTTGTTGTACAGATGATACCCATAAAAATACGTAGAATAAGAAGGGCCGCCGTTGGTCATGATGAAGGCCTGGCTGAATACCTGCAGCCCTCCGATCACACCTGTGATCAGGTTATAGAACAGGGTAGGCGTTATCATGGGCAATGTTATCTTGAAGAACTTCTTGAAGGCGCCCGCCCCATCGATGGTGGCTGCCTCATACAGGGATTCCGGCACGTCCTGCAGCGCGGCCAGGTAAATCAGCATGCCGCCTCCCACAGACCACAGGCTCATCAGGATCAGCGAATTCTTGGACCATGCAGGATCCGTCAGCCATCCCGGGCCGATGATGCCGATCCGCCCCAGGAATGTGTTCAGCAGGCCGAAGTTCGGCTCCAGGATCCACATCCACAGCAGGGACACCGCAACGGAAGACACTACTGTAGGCAAGTAGAAGATGGTCCGGAAGAACCGCATCCCCCTCACCTTCCGGTTCAGCAGCAAGGCGATGAGCACGCCCATGGCGATTCCCAGCGGAACGCTCAGGACCGCATAGTATACCGTATTCCAGATGCTCTTCCAGAACAGCGGATCCGAGGTGAACATAATCTGGTAATTGCGCAGCCCGATCCACTTAGGTGCCTTTAACGTGTTATAGTTCGTAAAGCTGTAGTAAAGAGATGAGCACATGGGATAGAGCGTGAAGATAAAGAATCCCATCAGCCATGGCGATGCGAAAAGATATCCCATGAGGTTTTCCCGTCTCTTCATTCTCCTTCCCTGTCCCTTTTGATTCCGCCCCATGTATGCGCCTCCTGTTCCGCAGCCTGCAAAAGGCTGCCCTATCCCGGTCGTGCGGCCTCCCTGCGGCAGGGAATGACGCACTTCTTCAACAATGCGGCCCCCCTGCCTTCAGAGGGGCCGCAAACGACTGCCCGTGTCAGTTGCCAAGCACTGCGTTGTTCTCAATCGCGGTCTCAATCGCCTGCTGGGCATCGTTCAATGCCTGCTCCGGCGTCTTCTGCTCCAGCTGGGCCGCTTCCAGTTCAGGCGCAAGCAGGTTCCACCAGTTGGGCGCGGTGGGCTCATACTTCGTCACCTTCGTCTGGGCCATGACCTCCAGAATGACCTGCCATACGGGATCCTCATTGAACTCGGTACAGCTGTCCATGGCTGCCTGGTTCGTGGAGGGCCATTTATTCTCGCTTGCCCAATACTGCTGGGATTCGATGCTGGTCATGAATTTCAGGAACTCCCACGCCGCATCTGCCTTCTTCTGGTCGCCATGGTCGAAAATCTCAAGGTCAAAGGATCCTCCCTGGGTGGCGTTCTCCCCCTCCTTCAGACCGGGCATGGGAGCCACGCCGTAGTTGATGTCACTCTCGGAGAGCTTCTTGTAAAAGTCTACCACGTTCACCTCCATGGCCACGAATCCCGCCAGGAACGGGTCGATGCCGGTGGTGCTGGAGGCCGCCTGCAGAGACTGTACCTGCTTCGCGCCGTACTTATTCGTCATCTCCACATACCATTCAATCGTCTCCAGATTCGCCCCGCTATTGACTACAGGTTTGGAATCATCCGTAAAGAACACGCTGCCGCGGTTGAGCACATAATCCCTGAAGGACACGTTGCCCAGGGTGGATAGAGCGTGAAGATAAAGAATCCCATCAGCCATGGCGATGCGAAAAGATATCCCATGAGGTTTTCCCGTCTCTTCATTCTCCTTCCCTGTCCCTTTTGATTCCGCCCCATGTATGCGCCTCCTGTTCCGCAGCCTGCAAAAGGCTGCCCTATCCCGGTCGTGCGGCCTCCCTGCGGCAGGGAATGACGCACTTCTTCAACAATGCGGCCCCCCTGCCTTCAGAGGGGCCGCAAACGACTGCCCGTGTCAGTTGCCAAGCACTGCGTTGTTCTCAATCGCGGTCTCAATCGCCTGCTGGGCATCGTTCAATGCCTGCTCCGGCGTCTTCTGCTCCAGCTGGGCCGCTTCCAGTTCAGGCGCAAGCAGGTTCCACCAGTTGGGCGCGGTGGGCTCATACTTCGTCACCTTCGTCTGGGCCATGACCTCCAGAATGACCTGCCATACGGGATCCTCATTGAACTCGGTACAGCTGTCCATGGCTGCCTGGTTCGTGGAGGGCCATTTATTCTCGCTTGCCCAATACTGCTGGGATTCGATGCTGGTCATGAATTTCAGGAACTCCCACGCCGCATCTGCCTTCTTCTGGTCGCCATGGTCGAAAATCTCAAGGTCAAAGGATCCTCCCTGGGTGGCGTTCTCCCCCTCCTTCAGACCGGGCATGGGAGCCACGCCGTAGTTGATGTCACTCTCGGAGAGCTTCTTGTAAAAGTCTACCACGTTCACCTCCATGGCCACGAATCCCGCCAGGAACGGGTCGATGCCGGTGGTGCTGGAGGCCGCCTGCAGAGACTGTACCTGCTTCGCGCCGTACTTATTCGTCATCTCCACATACCATTCAATCGTCTCCAGATTCGCCCCGCTATTGACTACAGGTTTGGAATCATCCGTAAAGAACACGCTGCCGCGGTTGAGCACATAATCCCTGAAGGACACGTTGCCCAGGGTGGGATGAAAGCCCAGGACCTCAATCTCGCCGTCCTCCTTGACCTTGGTCAGCTTGTCCGCATACTCCGCCAGTTCCTCCAGGGTCCTGGGAGGCTGCTCCGGATCCAATTCCGCCGCCTCGAACATGTCCTTATTGTATACGAGGAAGCGCCCGCCGCCGGCGAAGGGAATGCCGTACCAGTGGTCATTGTAGGTAGCGATTTCCTGGGTCCACCCATAGAACTGGCCCATATCGTAATTGTCCCTTTCAATATAGGGCGTCAAATCTACCAGCACGCCTGCTTCCGCCCTGCGCAGGCTCTCCGTCAGATCCATGAACGCCACATCCGGCCCTGTACCCGCAGGAATGGCCGTGTCCATCTTGGACAGGAAATCAAAGAAGCTGATTCCCAAATCCTCCACATATATCTCATCCTGAGACTCGTTAAAGCGCTTGACCAGCTCGTCATGCACCGGCTTGAAGGCATCCCCTTCCGGGAAGATATGCCAATACGTTATGGTGACTTTCTCACCGCTGCCCGATCCGGCATCCGATTCCGCTCCGCCCTCAGGCTCCTGCTCCGCGGAGGAACCCTCCCCTGCTACAGAGCCCGCGCTTTCTGCGCTCTGGTCCGCCTCGCCCTCCCCGCCGCAGCCTGTCAGCAGGGTGGACAGGGCCAACGTCCCTGCCATTGCCAGAGATACCATCTTTTTCTTTTTCATACTCTCTCTCCTTTTCTTCATTTCTGTTTGCTGTACCGTTTTTATCCAAACCGCCCATGCACCGGCGTCAGCCCTTGATGCCCGTCAGGGTGATCCCCTTCACGAAATAGTTCTGGAAGCAGAAGAACAGGATCAACGTGGGAAGGGCCACCACCACCGAAGCTGCCATCAGCAGGTTCCACTGTACGCCCGAATACCCCTGGAATGCCCGCAGGCCCAGCGCAATCGTATACTTCTTCGGCTCCGTCAGATAGATGAGGGGCCCAAAGAAGTCGTTCCAGGAGCCCATGAAGGAAAAAATCGCAATCGTGGCCAGCGCCGGCTTGCACAGCGGCAGAACGATGTGCCCGAAGATCCCTATTTCCGAACATCCGTCCACCCGGGCCGCCTCCGACAGCTCGTTCGGCAAAGTGCTGAAGAACTGCCGCAGAAGGAATATATTGAAGGCGCCGCCGCCGAAAAAGGATCCCACCACCAGCGGCAGGTACGTGTTCAGCCAGCCCAGCTTCTTATAGAGCACGAACAGCGGTATCTGCGTCACCTGGCTGGGCAGCATCATGGTGGCCAGCATAATCATGAACCAAATGTCGCGGCCCCTCCAGCGAAGCTTTGCGAACGCGTAGGCCACCAGGGATGCCGACAGCACTGTGCCGATCATGTTCAGGATGGTGATTTTGAGCGTGTTGGCCGTGTACTGGAGGAAAGGCATGGTGGTCAGCGCCTTCGGATAGTTGGAGAACAACAGTTCTTCCGGGAAAAAATTCTGCTTGATTACCTCCGCATTGCCCTTCAGCGAGGTCATGATCATCCACAGGAACGGGATGAAGAACAATGTGCCCAGCACGATCAGCAGAATGTAGGTCAGCGCCTTTCCGGCCAGGGCCTTCCCCGCTCTCTTCCTGCGGGCATTCCCGGCCTGATCGGTCCTGGCCGTCATGCTTTCCCCGGGATTTCCCGCTTCTTTTGTCATTTTCATCATCGGCTCCTCCATTCTTCGTCCTGTCCGGTTTCACTGCTTCCCCCGGCGCATCCCGGTTCTACATTCCGGTTCTTCTGTCTTTCCTGCATTTTTTGCTTTCCCTGCATGATTTATTCCCTGGCGCCCTGCTGACTTATATTATAT
>CAMQOJ010000334.1 GCA_947003375.1 uncultured Lachnospiraceae bacterium | reverse complement strand
GGTCTACACCTACCGGGAATGGACGCTGCACCCGGACAGGCAGGAGATGACTGCCGCGGGGATGCCGATCCTGCTGACGCGGCATGAGTTCCTGATATTAGAGCTGCTGATCCGGAATCCCAAGAGGGTATTCTCCAAGCAGATGATCTATGAGTACGCCTGGGGGGAGGAATACCTGGCCGAGGACAAGACCATCAATGTCCACATCAGCAATATCCGCGCGAAGCTGAAAGAGAGCGGTACGGACAGCTATATCCAGACCGTCTGGGGGATGGGCTTCAAGCTATGCTGAAACTTTACCCTTTCTTAACTCTTTCTGAGCGCTTTTTGAAATCTTATGGTTCAGAATAGAGAGCAGATCAGGAAAGGAGAGTTTCAGGAATGTCAAAAGAAAAGGAAAAGCTGGCCGTAGAGACCCTGTCGCTGACCAAGTCCTACAACGGGAAAGCAGCAGTGAACCACCTGAGCATGCAGGTGAGGCAGGGAGCCATCTACGGATTCATCGGAAGGAACGGGGCCGGGAAGTCCACCACGCTGAAGATGCTCTGCGGGCTGGCGAAGCCAACGGAGGGGGAAATCAGGCTCTTCGGGAAGCCGGCGGAGGATTCTTACATGGCCAGGCGGCTGGGGTGCCTGATAGAGTCCACGGGCCTCTACCCTAACATGACCGCCAGGCAGAACATGATGATGAAAGCCAAATGCATGGGGCTGACAGACGAAAAGAGCGTGGACAGGGCGCTGGCCTCCACAGGGCTTTCGGACACGGGGAGCAAGAAGGCGCGCTATTTTTCCATGGGCATGAAGCAACGGCTGGGAATCGGCCTTGCGCTGCTGGGGAATCCGGATCTGTTGATTCTGGATGAGCCGATCAACGGTCTGGACCCGGAGGGAACAAGGGAGGTCCGCGAGCTTCTGCTTGCGCTTTCCCAGGAGGGAAAGACCCTTATCATCAGCTCCCACATCCTGGGAGAGCTGAGCAAGGTTGCCACCCATTACGGCATCATCAAGGAGGGGAACCTGGTAGAGCAGATCGACAGGGAGACATTGGAGGGCAACTGCAGGGACTATTTCCAGATAGAGGTGGACGACAGCAAACGCGCGCTGCCGCTGATTCTGGAGCATGCCCCGCAGATGCAGGCAGAGGTCATGGACGATAAGATAATACGCCTCTATGACCTGAAGGACGGCGCATGGCTGAACCACCTTCTCATCGAAAACCGGGTACAGGTCTATTCCTCCGGATTCCATCACATGGATCTGGAAGAGTATTTTCTGAACCGAATGGACAATCTGGCGGAAGGCAGGAAGGGAGGCGAGGAGCATGTTTAATCTGCTGTGCATGGACTTATATCGTATCAAAAGGAGCAAGTTTGCTTATGTATGCTTTGGGTGCCTCCTGGGGGTCATTTTCTTAAGCTACCTGATGGTCTGGCTGATGGCTACGCCCAAGGGGCAGGAGACCGCGCTGAAGCTGGGGATGCTGCCGCTCAACGAGCTGGAGGAGGGCAGGGCCCTGCTGGCGGAGGCGGATGTATTGGCGATGTTCCGGGAAAGCGGCATGGACGGCGGGATGTACAGCCTCACCTTCGGCGTTGCGGTGGCATTGCTGGTATGCGGGGATTATCAGGGAGGCTTCATGAAGAACATCATGAGCCTACACAGGCAGCGACAGGTCTATATCGGCAGCAAGCTGATGGCGGCAGGCATCCTGAATTTCCTGTATCTGACGCTCGGCTTCGCGTTCAATATGCTGATGAATCAGCTATTCCGGCATATGGTCCCCGCATCCGACTGGAGGGCCACCCTGTTCTATCTGGGATGGGCCTGGGTGCTGACCACGGGCTTCGCCGCTTTAATCATCCTGCTCTGCGTGCTGAGCCGGAGCACTACCATAGGTGTACTGGGGGCCGTGTTTGGCAGCAGCGGCCTGATCGTGATGCTGCTCCACAGTATCACCAGCCAGTTCCATCTGGGCGGCTGGGTGGAGTATACCATCTATTATAATCTGACCTATGGGCCCTCCGCATATGCGTCTGTGGGAGACCTGAGAGGGGTGGCTGTGGGGCTTGCGTTCCTGGCGCTTTACTCCGCCGCGTCAGTGGTGGCCGTCAGGAAGCGCGATATCTGAGGCTGAGAAGGAAAGAAAGCCGAGGACAGAGAAAGAAGGCTGAGGCCGAGGAAGGAAAGGGCAAGGGGTGACATGGAGATTATTCTGGCGGTTGTCTGCATGCTGTGTCTCTGTCTGGGATTCGCATGGATTCGTTACAGGGCTGAGCTGAAATCCCTCTATCGGCAGCTGGAAGAAGTGGCGGCGGGGAGCCATATAGAGTTGACGCTGAACAGCCGATGCAAGCCCCTGTTGGCCCTCTGCCGGATGCTGAACCATGTCCTGCAGGCCAGGGACAGGGACTATCTTCAGTACGACCAGGCCGAGAAGCGGCTCAAACAGGACATCACCAGCCTGGCCCACGATATCCGGACGCCCCTCACCGGGGCGTTCGGGTACGTCCAACTGGCCCAGGAGTGCTCAGACGCCGAAAAGCGGCAGCATTACCTGGATGCCGTGGAGAGGCGGCTGCGGGAGCTGGAGGACATGCTGGAGGAACTGTTCCTGTATACAAAGGTCACTGGCGAGGATTTCCGCCTGTCCCCGGAGAGCCTCCAGGTGCTGCCCCTCCTGGGGGAATGCCTGCTTGGCCTGTATGCCAGGTTCCAGGAGGCGGGCACGACCCCCGCAGTGAGCTTCGAGACGGAAGGCTTCAGGGTCATGGCAGACGAGGAGGCCCTGCGGCGGGTGTTCCTGAATCTGATTACAAACGCACTGGTGCACGGCACGGGCGATATCTCCATTGTCCAGACAGGGAACCGGATATCCTTCGAGAATCCCGTTTCAGAGGAGAGCCTTCCCAATCCGGAGCGGCTCTTCGACAGGTTCTATAAAAGCGACCCCTCCCGGCGGAAAGGCTCCTCCGGCCTGGGGCTGTTCATTGTCCGGGAGCTGATGCGGAAAATGGGCGGAGAGACCGGGGCGCAGCTGGAGGAAGGGAAACTGCGAATCACGTTGTATTTCCCTGAAGACCTATCCTTGTAATCAAATGGGCCACGCAAAAAAGCATACTATAATGCAATGCCTGCCATGGACAGGAACGCTGTTAAAGGGACGCTTTCGCAATTGAAGACATCCCTCTACAACCAGCTCCTCTCCACATTCTCCTTCAACGAAAAGAACATCCCGCAGAATAGCTCCCGCGTCTGCCGTATGATATCCAAAGCAATCGCCTTATTATAGGAATGGGCCACATTGTTCCGCGCCTGCAGCGCTGCCAGCCATACATCCTCGTCTATTATCATGGATGCCTGAAATGCGGTTTTGATAATCAGCTTTGGCGACCCGGTGGAGGCCCCCTCATAGCCATGCAGCTCCAATATCTCCTTCATCATTTTCCATGCCTGCTCAAAACATATCTCATATAACCCGACCAATCCAGTCATTGTCACATTGTCATAGGGCTCATGGTAATGCTCGATATCCATAAGGTTATTCAGAGCCGCACAAAAGTTCTCATATTTTCTCATATAAAACCTTCCCTTCCTTTTCAATCGAGGACATAAGCTCATCGTGCACAGGGCGATTGAGATTTACGATATCGAATTTCAGCAATGTCGAAGTTTCTTCTTCCACATCCAGCGCAAACCTTGCTATATCCCCGCCCATGACTGCCAAATCGATGTCACTAGTCCGTTTGTAGTCGCCCCGCGCTCTGGAGCCGAACAGGATAATTCTCTGTATATGATATTTATGTGCCAAATCAAGGATTTCTGCTATGACCGAGGATCTGATTCCGGTTCCGTCCACAATGATTCCCTTTCTGCTATTCTCGTTTTGCAATAAGCATAGGTTGCTATGGTTACTTTAACATTGAAGCGGTTTTTTCACAACCATAAATTACAGGAATCGCCGGATTTATAGCTGAACACAGACGTGCCCCGCTCCACCCGCCGAAAGCCCACAAAATTTTTGTTGAAATTTTATCCTAAAAACTGTAAAAAACAGTTGACGCACAGAAGTTTTATGATATAATAGAACTTGTGTATGGGCTATATGCGATACATAAAAAATAACCCAATCAGTCATGTTGCTTGAGGGACTGAAGGGAGGGTCGGGTGGACATGTCGAACGTAATCGTAAAAGAGAACGAAACATTGGACAGCGCATTGCGCCGTTTCAAGAGAAGTTGTGCGAAAGCTGGAATCCAGCAGGAGATTCGTAAGCGCGAGCATTACGAGAAGCCAAGCGTCAGACGCAAGAAGAAGTCTGAAGCTGCCAGGAAGCGCAAATATAATTAACCAGCTTATCCCCAGCCCCTTAAAGGCTGGGGATTTCGTGTCCGGGGTATCCTGCCCGCCGCTATTTCTGAGCCACAGGCATATATTCGGCTGCATCTTCATATTCTAGTGACAAAGATATGGAATATGGAGTGTGGCATTTTTATGTTAAGAAAGAAGTCTTTCGTGGCAGCCGTTCTGTCGCTTATGCTTTTCTTGACCACAGTGCGGCCCGTAAGCGCCAATGTGGCGGTCTCTTCCCCATCCGTTATTCTGATAGAGAGCTCCACCGGCGAGGTGATTTACGAGCTGGACGCCACGGAGCGGAGGAGCCCTGCCAGCATCACGAAGATCATGACGCTCCTGCTCACCTTCGAAGCCATCGACAGCGGTAAAATCAGCCTGACGGACCAGGTGGTCACCAGCGAACATGCCAGTTCCATGGGTGGCTCCCAGGTGTATCTGGCAGAGGGAGAGGCCCAGACGCTGGACACCATGATTAAATGCATCGCCGTATCCTCCGGCAATGACGCCAGCGTGGCGGTGGCGGAGCACATAGCGGGAAGCGAGGAGGCATTCGTGGCCCTGATGAACGAGAAGGCCGCGGAACTGGGCATGGCGGACACGCATTTCGAGGACTGCTGCGGCTTAAGCGACTCCGACAACCATTACACCTCCGCAAAGGACGTAGCGATCATGTCCAGGGAACTGACCGTGAAGTATCCTGACATCTTCCGGTATACCACCATCTGGATGGAGGATATCACCCACGCTGTCTCTTATACACATCTGACGCTGCCGACGAAGAGACTCGTGTAGA
>CAMQOJ010000333.1 GCA_947003375.1 uncultured Lachnospiraceae bacterium | reverse complement strand
GAGGAATAGAATCCAGGGATTGATGTTTCATAGCTCCCCAGCACACCTGCCCCGCTGATTTCCTCCGTGATTGCTTCAAAATTTGGAAGCTGCACCGACCCGGTCACGCCCACCAGAAGGTTCCCATTGCTGTATGCATTGAAATTGTTGATGACTTCAGGTATGTTCGTTATCGCTCCCACTCTCATTCACCTCCTAACGCCGCCTCAATCATGGACGGATCGAACTCCAGTATGTTCAGGATGTCCTCCGCCGGGGTATACGGGGCAAGGTACTGCCGGAACACCGCTTTCCCATCCAACACGTTGCCGATTGGATTGTCCTCCCTGCCATAGGCCATCCTGATGCCCGCACACTTGCCCATGGACACCAGGCTGTTCCCCCGCACGTTCTCCGAATCCACGATGGACTCAATCAGCCGATAGTTCGTCGGGTCATCGACCTTGTGCATATATGTGGTGATGAAGCTGTTCCCCCACCATGAAAAGAACCGCCTGCAGGCAATCCACCTGTCCTTCGGGTCTGTCGTGTCCGGATAGGCCGCCGTATTGTTCCCCCACGCCTTGAACCCGTTCATGTTCAGCGCAGCGACCACCCCGACCGCATTCAGCGCGTTCGCCTGGTCCTTGTCGAGTACGACCTCCGTTCCGTCTTGCAGGACAGCGGCGCTTACCCTGATAGGCCTGTTGGAGGGCGAGAGGTTCGGCACGTTGTCGTTGCTGCAGTCGGTATGGCATGCCATGGCCGCATAAATCGCGGAATAGGCCATTTTCCTTCCGGCATACTTGACCATGGGCCAGACGCAGATCATGTTCTCATCCATATACCCGCTCTCAGCCTTCACATCCTCCACATCACCATACTTCTTTGCCTTCGCAGTGTCGATGTCAAGGACGCACTCGCAGCGGAACATCCCGCTTATGTCCCTGCATTTCTCCGACAGGGCGATGCCGACCCTGGGATCCTGCGACCAGCCGGGGGCAAGCAGCAGGGACGGGACCAGCCCGAACA
This sequence comes from uncultured Lachnospiraceae bacterium, assembly GCA_947003375.1. Classification (GTDB taxonomy): domain Bacteria; phylum Bacillota; class Clostridia; order Lachnospirales; family Lachnospiraceae; genus Acetatifactor. The sequence continues at coordinate 4,142 of CAMQOJ010000333.1, read as the reverse complement.
TGGGATAGACCCTCCTCACCAGTTCCATCCCTGTCTCCATGCCTGTATCAGGGTCATAGCTCCCTATGACGCTCCCATAAGTGACCTTGGATGGATCGATCCTGCTGCCGGAGACCGTGACGGATGCCACCCCTTCCTCAAGGACCGCCACCACTACATGTCCCCCGTCATCGAAGCCGACAGCATAGTCCTTTCCATCCTCCATGACGGTGTCGCCATTCTTGACCGTGAGCCCCTTCAGCAGGATCCCATCTTCTTTCGCCACTGCCTGGCCATCCACAAGGTCCAGCGTCTCCGTATAGTCCGCCCTATGGGCTTTCGGATCCAGGACATTGCAGATTACCACAGGCCCTACGCCGAACACCCTGAAGAACGCATCCATGGACTGGGGCAGCGTATACTTCTCATAATCCTCCGAATACCCCACAGCCGCTTTTGCCTCAGCAAAAGTGCTACAGAGGAACAGCCTGTTTGCTGCGCGCTCCGGATCCGCCGCAAGGTTCACCGGAGCCGTCCCGAATATGACCGGCACGCCCGCCTCATTTTTTACAGGGGTCGGCACGCTGGTGGGGTTCTCTTGAATCCGTATCCCATGCATATAATCCTTTAACGCCATCTCTACTCCCTCCTTATAGATTTCTGCGCATTGAAATGCGCCTCCGCCTGGGCCTAGACCGTCCCCAGTGCGCTCCGGCTCTTCCTGAGCTCCTTTACGGCATCGGGCGCTTTCTCTACCTCGACAAAAAGCCTCTCCATCATCGGCAGCTCAGCGATGCACGCCTGTGCCCCTTTCGGCAGCATCCCGTTCCTGAATACCGTGCCATGCCTGGCCGCTCCGGCAATCGTAGGCCCGAGATACATCAGGTCCCCTTTCCTTCTTGCCTTTGCCGGAGCCGCTGCTGTCTCCGGCGCTTCCTTTACCTTATTCATGCAAAACAATCCTCCCTTCTGATAGCCGCAATGTAGAACCTCATATGGCATGCGCCAAAGCTGTACGGATGGCAGCCCTCATCCTGTATGGCCCATTTGAAGTCTCCGGCATATGCGGCTTTCCTGTTCAAATCCGGGTTCTCATGGAACCTGTCATATATCTTCTGGATGATGTTCATCACATCCCTGTGCCCCTGGCAGTCCAGGGAATCATCCCATATCCCGATGATCGCCACGATGCTGACCGTATTGAAGCTGTCCCTACCGCCATCGTCCTCTCCGCTGTCCAGACGGACGATGATATATGGGACAGGGTCGTCCTCATCGTCCGTCTCGTTTATTGGTAGGTTCTGCGCGAACACATTGATTGGGACGCGCCTCCCATCCGGCGACTTATAGGTATAGCCGTCCAGTATACGGCCCATTTCACCCACAAGTTCGTCCTGCAGTTCAAGTGGGGTCATGTTCCTCCTTTCTTGCGGAATCGCCCTATCCTAGGAATCTCCGGATCTGCTCCTGAATGCTCTTCTGGAGCAGTTCCTGTATCTGCGGCTCCGCTTCCCTGTATACGCCCTTCTCATGGCCCAGCATGGTAGGTACGGATGGCGAAAGCAATGTCTTGACAGCCTCCTTCCGCCGGTCCGACCTCATCCTCTTTCCCGGGACGCGCTGTCCGACAGTCATGTGGCCGCTTTTGTACCTTACCACGAATGCCTTGTATTGATCCCCCGCGGCCCCAGGCTTCAATGCCAGCCTACCGGCCTTCCTGTCACGCCTTACGTTCCCTTTGTATCCTCCCGGTGCACCTCCGCCACGGATGTATGTCCTTGGGTTCACCTTAAAGTCATACAGCTCATTCGCATGTCCTTCTGAAGCCACTATCGCTGTGAGCGTCCTGACCGTAGCCTTGCTGATGGACATGCTCTTCCTGACGTTCGGCTTCGACATATAGTACTTTTTGCCTGCCCCATCTACAAGAAGCTTTACCGTCTGTCTCGCCGTATCGTTCACTGCCGCTCTGAGCACATACTTGGATCTGTCTCTCATCATGCCGAGCGCAGACTCGATTTCAGTCAGGTCCTGCATCTCTACCTGTAAATGGATCATTTCATCACCTTCCTGTCCTGTTCGCCTCCAGGCTCAGGGAATAGATCCCATCCTCATCGATAGCATCCGATATGGTATATGTCTTCCCGTCCATCGTAAGGACGCGCCCTATGGCTGGAAGCTTTCCGAAATCCTCAGCCCTGACATAGATCAGCAGCTCCTTTATATAGACGCCGTCCGTATACACGCCCTGCCTGTTCTGGTGGCGTTTTTCCCGCTCGATCATCTCGTTGCCGTCTATCAGCACGGCCATCTCCCTGCCGTTCACCATATGGAGGTCCGAGAATTCCTCCAGGTTCAGGAACACCTTGTTGTCCTCCGCCACCTGCTCCTTGAACATCATGCTTTCATCCGCTCCTCTGTATAATTCAGGACGGCACTGACCAAATCTACCTTCACTTTCGATATGTCAAGCTTCAGGCCAATTTGGGCCGCATATTCCACGATTTCGTCCTTGGTCATCCTGTTGAGCGCGGTCTCGTCCTTGAATCCAGTCCAATCCTCATCTGCCTCTGTTTCCGTCCCGCCAGTTCCCGGAATGCTGTCAGGCCATCCATCCGGACTGCCATCCCCGGAAGCTCCTTCCATCACATCATCCTCCTCGATGATGAAATTCCGTTCCCTGAAATGGGCCAGGTCAGCCTCGCTCAGCCGCTCGGTGATGGCCTCCCCGGGCCTGTACCTCCTCCTTGCCGTTTCTATGTTCACCCTTGCCTTGATCACCATTCACCCCTCCTCACTCTGCGCTCTTCCCATTTGGATAGATCACGCACCATCCTTCCACGTCAACCGGACGCGGCAGCGGCCTGGATGTCAGCCTGAACATCTTGACGTCCGAATTATTGTTGCAGAAGATCTTCGGCACCTGCTTCGCCTCATAGGACTGGAACTTTCCGTCCTCAAGCTGCGTGATCAGCCCGTACTCGATACTGCCCTCACCCTCGGAATGCGCCATGAGGCATGCCCCGGACGGGATGATTCCCTCCTCGTCCCCGTCATCGTTCAAAAAGAACTCTTCATAAGCGTATATCTCCAGCCCAAGCTCCGCAATCTTCCCATAATAGGTCAGCGCATCGTCCACGATCCTGGGCTTTATCTCGATGTTCTGGAGGTGGCGTATGTCCATGGCCTCCCTGATGAAGGGATTGTTCATGAAGACCTCTATCAGGTCTGACGCGAAAATCATCACGTTTGGGGCCTTTCCGGTATCCTGGATGATCTTCCGCCGCCTCTCCTTGATGAGGGGCATCGGGTTCACCGTGGAGAGGCTCCAATACCTGTCCGATGCAAGGGCGATGATGTTCTCGAACCCATAGTCCACCTGGAAGTCCACTCCCGCCTCTTCATCCACCACGTCCAGCTTCCCCTCGAAAAGAATCTGGCGGCACATCCACTCCACCCTCCGCTGGATGCTCTCGTCCAAATCCTTATAGTCCTCCGCCAGCAGGTCGTCCTCCCTTTCGGATGGGGTCTTCTTGCTGTAGACGTTCTCCCCTAACCCTCTCTTGGAGATCTCGTCTACTGTCAGCACCCTCTCCGGTGCCAGACGGGGCGTGGTGAATTCATGTGTATGGAACCCGTTCCTTGTGATGACCTTCCCGCCGATGCGCGGCGATACAAAGGGCGCCATGATGCGCTTCCCTTTCTTGACATCGAACTCCACCTTCTCAGTCCTGTGCGTATTCTCACTCGGGAAGAACGTCCGCGTCAGGAAGTTCCTGACAGGAGGCGTGACCTCGATGGCCTCCACCATCTCCCTTGTCGTGTACTCTGCCATTTCTCACATTCTCCTTTCCATGTTCCTGTCTTTCAATATTCCTGTACGGAGCGGAGGAATATCCCCAGCTTCCGCAGCGTTGCCTCATGCGCCGATACCGTCTTGCCCTCCGGGACGATGACGGCTGCGGAGTTGAACCTCCCCGTCACATACCCAGTCGTGACCACCTCCCTGTCTGTCGCGTCCACATCATCGGTCAGGATGCAGTCCGCCCCAATGGCAGCGCTGTCCCCATCTCCTGTCCCTGCACCCTCTTCCGTATCCGTCCGCTTGTGCGTGCCGTCCGCAGCGATGCCCAGCAGCGTCCCGCGCTTCAGCACGCCCTCCC